>JAGACP010000018.1 GCA_017614055.1 Erysipelotrichaceae bacterium
CTGCGGCAGGAATCGCACCAACACATGTCGGAACCCTCGTGTCCGATCTCGTTCTCCACCTGCCAGGCCACGATGGCTTCTTCGTCTTTGTAGTGCTCAGCCATTTTTCTTGCCAGAGCATATACTTTCTCAAGATAGATGTCGTTGCCGTAGCAGTGGCCTCTTCTGGCTCCGAAAGGCTGTCTGTAGCCTCTCTCGTCCTCGTTCATTATCTCGGGATGCTTATGATACAGCCATGAAGGAACGGTGGCTCCCGGAACGCACATCATGATCTTCAGGCCTTTTTTCCTGGCCTTTGCGATCACTTCATCGAAGAAAGAAAAATCATATCTTCCGTCTTCAGGTTCGAAGACGTCCCAGGCGAAATCGCCTATCCTTATCAGATCCGCGCCAAGTTCGACGATGTCGTCGAGATCCCGGTCGACATGCTCCATGCCCCACTGTTCGGGATAATAGTCTACGCCTGCATATTTCATCTGAATTCTCCGTTCATGAGTCTGTTGACGGCATCGGTATACTCTTTCTCAGCCATCATGTATGCAGCCGCATGGCCGCAGTTGTCTATGATATGAAGCTCCTTGGGCTTCGTGCACGCCTCGTACATCATCTCCGACATCCGGCAAGGCACATAATGATCCTCCCTGCCATGGATGAACAGTACAGGCACGTCGCTTTCCCTGACGCAGTCCTCGCCCATCGAAGTATTGAAGCTGACGCCCGTGATGATCACCGACCACATCCAGGCCAGATCGCCGAACGGGAAGTAAGGCAGATGATAGATGTCCTTCATCAGATACTTCGTGATGTTTACGATCGAATCGAAACCGCAGTCATCGATGATGCCCGCAAGATTCTTGAGACCCATGTTGGCGCAGTGGATGACCGTCGCTCCGCCCATGGATACGCCATGGAGATAGATCTTCGGATCGTCGAATCTCTTGTTTACGAAATCGACCCATCTGGCGACGTCTCTCTTGTCGTGCTCGGAGAATCCCAGATAGTCCCCCTCGGATTTTCCGTGCGCCCTGTCGTTGAGAAGAAGGACAGTCGATCCCCTGTCCATATAGATCTTTATCTTGTCGCAGTAATCATAGTACATGGCCGACTTGTATCCGTGTACGCAGATCACGACTTCCTTCTCGTTTCCCTTCAGAAGATAACCGTACAGCGTAAGGTTGTCGAAAGAAGTTATGGTCACCTCTTCAAGAGGAAGCTTGTTGAACTCTTCGATCAGAGGTTCCTGATACTCATACAACCTCTTGGCCGTAGGACGCATCAAATCCTGCTCGGAATCGACGAATTCAGGATCAGGCGGACCGCCCTTCTGCTTGTCTCTGTAAAGAAAGACCGAGTTGAAAATATAGTAGCCTACCACAAGACATGCCGCTATGACCAGCAGCAGTACTATCAGTATGAACAACATATCAATCTACCCTGACGTTGTCCAGGTCGACGTCCCTGGTCTCCTTGACCTTGAGCATCATGATGATCAGCGACAGCGTAAGCAGCGGCAGATATGCGACCGTCAGCACGACCGGCAGATTCAGAGAACCAGCCACCATCGTGACGACGTTGTTGTAGACCATGTTCAGACCTGTACCGACCATTCCGACCAGCTGCATCGAACCGACGACGGAAGCCCTTATCTCCGTCGGAGTCGATTCGGAAGTTATGACGAAGTAGATCATGTCGGAAATAGACCACAGACCGGCAATGGAGATGCCGTAAGCCAGACCGACGATCCACGGATTGAGCGGATAGATGCAGCCGTAGGCGAATACCGCCAGACCGAATGCAGCCCACAGACCCAGGATCAGAGCAGACTTCTTGCGTCCCAGAGAGTCCGTAAGGAATCCGCCGATCATCGTGAAGATGCCGTTGATGACCGGATAGAACATCAGGATGATGTTGTAGGCATTGTTGTTCATGACGCCGTTGGTGACGCCCGCCTGCATCATCGGCTGATACTTGCCCGTATAGCCGGTAGAGAAAGCCAGGATGAACGCCACGATGGCAATGGCCCTTGTCTGTCTATGAGTGAAGATATATTTGAAAGCTCCCCATACGGAAACACTGTTCTTCTTTTCATTTTCCTGGGCAAGCCTTTCAGCTTCCGCGGCAGCCTGTCTCTCTTCCTCGGAAGATCTCAGATACTCAAGCCTCTTTTCGGTATAGACAGGGGTCTCCTTGACGAAATAGATGGCTGCTATGCCTATCACGAAAGCCAGGATGATCGGGATGATAAAGACGTTTCTCCATGTCGAAGGAACGGCATCATTGACGAACAGCTTGACGAACAGTCCCAGCAGAGATACCGATATCAGAGCCAGACCCTTGGTTATGGAGCACAGCTTTGCGCGGTGCTCTTTCGGTGCGCACTCCATGATATAGATGACCTGCATGTCGTTAGGCGTGAAGAACGTCATGATGACCGTACCCAGGATGTAGAGAGGTATGCTTTTGGAAATGATGCATACCAGCATGCCTACGCCCATGCCCAGAGTATTGATGATCAGGAATATCCTTCTGCCGAATCTGTCGGCCAGAGACTTGTAGAAAGGCGATACCAGATAGATCAGATAAGCGCCTGTCGTCACAAGACCCAGAGTTCCCGATGCGTTGTTGTACTCCGTTGAACCGAAAGTGGTATTGAACAGATCGCAGATGGTCTGAGTCTCGACGATGCCTCTTACGCTTGAAGTCAGCTCATCGACGATATATACGATACTCAGCACAACGATGAGGATCAGGAAATAATGCCGGTGCTGATGAAAAGCACTTGCTCTTTCCAGTCGAGCAATCTCACGCTGCTCTTTTTCTTGTTTTGTCATATGAATTACTATCTCCTTATTTGGTTCACCTTTTATTATAAAATAAAAACAGGAGATATTGACCATGAACAACGTCAGCATTTCAGCCATCAGAAAGTTCCTGAAGAAGCCTGCGGTGACAAGATCCATAAACCATTCAAAGATAACGCTCGACTTCTACGACAACAACCTCGTCATGTTCAGACTGAACGGAAAAATGATGGACTGGTTCCATGCATATGCGAAAACGGACACATCATCGATCGATACCAGGACCGCACAGAGAAAGTCGATCAGGACGGAAACGATCGACGGCACATGCCATATCGAAGCCGTCTATGTATCGAAAGATCTGACACTGAAACAGTATTTCGAAATAGAAAAAGACAGAAACTATTTTCTGACATATATCAAGATTTCAGGCAGCAGGACCATCCGCAGCAACGAGCTGGTCCCGATGGACTTCGTATATCCTCATGTGGAATCGGAAGAACTGTTCCTTTCCCTTGAAGAGAAGATGATCTGCGTCCCTTACGACAACGACATGTGGGTACACTACGATTCCCTTCCTTTAAGACCCGGAAGGACAAGCTACGACGTCACCGCGATATACGACGACCGGAACATGAAAGGCATGATCATCGGAGCACTGGACTTCGATACCTGGAAGAACGCCATAGTATGCTCCGCATACGATGCCAGAAGCTTCCGCGCCGTCTCGGGCATAGCTGACGCCCAGACGCACGACCATCTTCCTCACGGCTATCTCGAAGGAAAGGAAATAACGTCGTCGCACTTCATCTGCGGCTTTTATGACGATGTCAGGGACGGTCTTGAGGAATATGGAAGACTCTGCATCAACGGCAATGGCGTTTATCACTGGGATCATGGCGTACCTTTCGGATGGAACTCCTATTCGGCGCTGACGCTGATGACGAGACTGAAAGACGTCGAGACCGCCGGAGACTTCATCCATGAAGATCTCGAAAACTTCAGATCTGAAGACGGAGCAACATACATCAACTTCGATTCCGTCATAAACA
>JAGACP010000019.1 GCA_017614055.1 Erysipelotrichaceae bacterium
CTTGTAGTCTGATTTATCTGCTTTTGTCTCGGATTGTTATGATGTAAGGAAAACGCCTATAATATAGGCTTTTTTGCATATATGAAATAAAAAAAGTCCTTTCGGACTTCTTGATATCAATGGTGATTCCCTAGGGATTCGAACCCTAGACCCTCTGATTAAGAGTCAGATGCTCTACCAACTGAGCTAGGGAACCATCTTGCTTTTGAGCATATTAATGTTATCACTTTGTCATAGTTCAGTCAATTGTTACTTTTATGTTGTTCATTTTATGAGATAATATCGTAGTTATGGAAGAAACCAAGACGATAGGCAAAGATTATACGCTGATGGAGCTGGCAAGGTTCTGTCTGCCTACGATAGTGAACGAGACTTTCATCTCTCTGCTTTATACGATCGATGACGGTCTGTTCATTTCAAGGTACATAGGGCCTAATGCGCTGGCTGCTTTTTCCATACTTCTTCCGGTATTCATGCTGCATGGAGCGATATCGTCTCTGTTTGGAGGAGTATCGATGCTGGCATCGTACAAGATGGGGGAGAAGAAGATCAGGGAGGCTGAATCAGATTTCACCTGCATAGTCCTGTTCATGCTTGTCCTTGGAGTATTCGTCGGTGCTGTCGAGAGGATATTCATCAGACAGCTTCTGAAGATCCTTGGCTGCACGGAACTGATCTACCCGCATGCCGAGGCTTTCCTCAAGGTAGGCGCGCTGTATACGCCTCTTACGCTTGTGTCGAATACCTTCATGCGTTTCTATGTGCCTGCGGGAAAACCGAAGATGCAGCTGTTTTCTTCAGTGGTTAACGTTTCCCTGAACGTATTCCTTGACTGGTATTTCGTGGCATATCTGAAAGTAGGCATGGTGGGAACCGCATACGCCAACATGATCGCCGTTATCGTGATGATAATCATCGCACTCATATTCTTCTCAGGCAGACACTGCGAACTGGGCTTTGCCAGACCGCAGAGCAGGCTCGTTCCTCTGATAAAGGAATCGTCAAAATACGGCATATCTTCATTCCTGTCAAACCTGTCGGTAGGATTGGGAACGATAGTATCGAATTACGCCGTTCTGCATTGGGGATCCGAGCAGTATCTGGCCGCCTATTCCATAGTCAACAACATCCAGTTCGTGTTCATCGGTTCATTCTTCGGACTGCTTGGTACCACGGGTCCTCTGATTTCCTATGCCTTCGGGGAGAAAAACAGGGAGAAGCTCAACAGACTGTTCAGGCAGGTGGTGATACTGCTTGCGATGCTCTCGGGAGCGATAATCATACTGTTCGTCGTCTTCGGTCCGATGATCGCGGAGCTTTACATATCTGAAAGCGCGAGGGATTCCAAAGATCTGATAAATCTGGGAATGAGGATAGCGCCTTACAGTTTCGTTTTCTTCGGATACAACGTGGCAGCCAGGATGACTTTCTCCGCACTGGGCAACCACAGGGCTTCGGCGATACTTACCTTTCTGAGCGAAGTGTTCTTCTCGAACTTATTCGTCGTTATGCTGCCTATGTTGTTTACGATAAAGGGGATCTGGTTCAGTTTCCTCATCACCAACATCGTGATGTTCGCCGCCACTCTGTATTTCGTATACAGGAACAGGGACAACTACGGATACGGGAAAAGCGGAAAAGCGCTGATGATAAAATAAAAAACAGGACCTGCCTGCTTTATACATTCGTGATGGTGACGAGTACGGGATTCGAACCCGTGAAATGCCGCCGTGAAAGGGCGGTGTGTTAAGCCGCTTCACCAACTCGCCATAGCAATGGCGCCCGAAACAGGGCTCGAACCTGTGACCTGCCGGTTAACAGCCGGACGCTCTACCGACTGAGCTATTCGGGCACATCGCTTATACATATTAACACATTGATTATATGTTTTTCAAGATAAATATTAGATGTTAGAATAATAATGTGAATTATCTTCCGAACAAGCTCGTGAAGCTCAGAAAACACTACAATTATTCGCAGTCGTACTTAGCGGAAGTGCTCGATGTGGATACTCTCGAGTACATGAATTATGAGAATGGTTCGAAGATGATTTCGTATGCCCAGATGAAGAAACTGGCGTCTCTTTATCATGTGGATCTTCTGGAGATCTTCAGCAATTCCGACGATGTGACGCTGTATGACATCTCAAAGGCGAACACCGACGAGATAAACATCGACTACTTCACGGCAAAGAAAGGTCTGTTCGGAAAGATCAGGGATTTCTATCTTGCCAACAAGATAACCAGCACCATAATCTGCCTGCTTCTGATAACCATAGGCGTGCTTACGGTGATACTGAAGAACACCGCCAGGCCTTATACGCTGGTCAGGGACAACATTAACCGTCTTTCGGTGTCGGAGACCACCGTCATCTACATCGATGATTATTCTGGCGTAAACGGCTCTGGAAGCAATACCAACGGCGAACTGTCGAATCTGATATCGTCCGGTGCGATAAAGGTGTGCGAGGGGGAAGGATTCTCCATCATCCTGGATGAGAACGGTACGGTAAGCAGCGCCGGTCTCATCAGCAAGTATGCCAGGGAGCTTGAGGAATGGCGCAACATCGTGGACATAGCAGCGGGAAGGGCCCATGTCCTGGGTGTCGATTCCAACGGCAGGGTGCACTGCGTCGGAGACGAAAGCACTGGTGCATGCGACGTGAACGATGCGAAAAACATCTCGAAAGTGTTCGCGACCATCAACGGTTCGATACTTCTGGATGAGACGGGAGCGATAACCTATTCAGGGACTTTCATCGGTTCCGGAAGTTTGCGCAGCTACCATGACATAAAGGATGTCGCTTCGAGTGAGAACATCCTGGCGATACTGACCAAAGACAGCACGATAGACGTATATACCAAGAACAGCGCGAACTATCTGCTGGCGGAATCATGGAGCGATATAGTCGATGTCGCCTGCGGAGACAGCTATGTGGCAGGTCTGGATTCCTTCGGTAAAGTACATATAGAGATAGACAACGACGAGATTACAAGGGAAGTCGAGATGTGGTCCAACATCATCGCCATCGACGGAGCGAGCGATTATCTGATCGGCTTCGACGGTAAGAACATCTACGGAGTGGGAAACAACCGCTACGGACAGTTCGTCAAGGAGGAGCTGGTCAAGCAGAAGCTCGAGATGGTATCCGATGTCGAATACAGCATCGACGAGAAATATGTGACCGTGCAGTTCAACGGCGTCAGCAACGCCTCGGCCTATGTCGTGGCCATCGATGTCGGTATCGGCATATCCCGCAGACTTGAGGATGTCGAAGTCGTGAGATTCGGGACCGAAAACATGACGGAAGGAAAGAACTATACCATCAGCATCACTTCGGTGGGCGAAGGCGACTACATGGATTCGGATGTATACAAACTGAATTTCACCTACACCAAGCCGGAAGAGAAGTATTCCTTCTTTACCGGAGGCAGCATGAGCGAACAGGAGTTCCTTGACACGCTCGGCAGCATCGGGGTAGACAGTGGCAGGATACATGCGAGCGAAGCGGAAGATCTCTGCGCGGATCAGACGGTAAAGGTGCTTTCAAGCAGCCTGGACGGAAAGACCTACGGCAGGACGGAACTTCTGAACATGGATATAGAGTATACTTATTGCAGGATCGGAAAAGATGATTAAGAAGAACAAGATCTGGAAGATAAAGGGTTTCGAGGGAACATTCACCGACGAGGAGCTGGTGTCTTTGATAAAGGCCGGAGAGGTGAAACCCGACTATTTCATCACCAGCAAGGAAATGAGAAAATGGGTGAAGGTGTCCAACAGCATCTATCAGTTTTATATCGGGGGAGAGCATGATGAGAATATATAATACGAAAACGCTGCAGATAGAGGAATTCAGACCTATCAGGGAGAACGAGGTCAGCATGTACGTATGCGGACCTACGGTATACAACGACGTGCATATCGGAAACGTCAGGCCGGTAGTGGTCTTCGATACGCTCAGAAGGCTTTTCGAAGCGCTGGGATATGAAGTAAAATATGTATCCAACTACACCGACGTCGACGACAAGATAATCAACGAAGCCGAGAGAAGAGGCATCACGGAGAAGGAACTGACTGACGAGATGATCGAGGCCTACAACAAGATCCGTCATGCGATGAACGCCGAGGATCTCTATGCCACGCCGCGCGTGACGATGACGATGAATGAGATCATCGAATTCATCCAGGGTCTCATCGATAAAGGCGCAGCCTACGAGATAGACGGGGATGTCTATTTCAAGACTTCTGCGGTAGCGGATTACGGTTCATTGTCCAATCAGAACATCGAGGATCTCAAGGTAGGCGCAAGGATCGAAGAGAACAGCAAAAAGCTTTCTCCTCTTGATTTCGCCCTGTGGAAGAAGACCGACAAGGGCATCAAGTGGGATACTCCTTTCGGAACGGGAAGACCGGGATGGCACACCGAATGTGTCGTCATGATAAACAAGGAGCTCGGACCTCTGATCGACATCCACGGCGGAGGAAAGGACCTGAGATTCCCTCACCACGAGAATGAAAGGGCGCAGTCCATCTGTCAGAACGGATCGGAACTGGCCAACTACTGGATGCATTCGGGGATGATAGACATAGACGGAGTAAAGATGTCCAAATCTTTAGGCAACTTCATCACGGCCAAGGACATTCTTTCAAAGGTCGATCCGATGGTCCTGAGATGGTTCCTTCTCGGTACGCAGTACCGTCAGGACGTCAACGTATCAGACGAGATCATCGAGAATGCCAGGACCGAACTGAACAAGGTCCTCACCGCACTCAGACAGGGCCAGGTGAAACTTGCGCTGAACGGCACGGATGATGAAGGACTGAACGAAGAAGAATACAGGAAGTTCCTCGATGCCATGGAGGATGATCTCAACACTCCTAACGCCTACGGCGAAGTGTTCGAGATGACCAAGCTCATAAACCAGGGTCTCAGGACTAAGGAGATAGATTATGGAATGCTGGCGAAGAACGTCAACGCACTGAAGAAGATGCTGGACATCCTGGGCATCAGATATGCGGAAGTGTCTCTCACCGATGAGGACAGACAGCTCTATGAAAAGTGGGCGGAAGCCAAGAACGCGAAGGACTTCGAGCTTGCGGATACATACAGAAGCCAGCTTATGGAGAAGGGCATCTTATAGTGAAGCCGAAAGATCTTACAGGCAGTTCGCTGAGTTTTCTGGGCGATGCGGTATTCACTCTGAAAGTGAGGGAATATCTTCTTTCCAGGCACTACCAGAATCCCAATTCGCTGCAGAAGCTTTCAAGCACATACAACAGTGCCAAAGGGCAGAGAAGGATATTCGAACGTCTTTCTGAAGGAGGATTCTTCAAAGAGGAAGAGATGCAGGCCTTCAAAAGAGGCAGGAACGACATCGGACATGTGCCAAAAAGCAGCGATCTGCTTTCGTATGAGATAGCAAGCGGCCTCGAGGCGATATGCGGCTATCTTTATCTGACTGATTCGGAAAGACTTGATGAATTCTTCAGGAACGTCTTTGAGGGAGGGTTTGAAGATGAGTAACTATGTATACGGAAAGAACTCCTTTTTCGAAGCACTCAGAAACGGAAGGATCATCATGGCCTATGTCCTGGATCCCGAAGCGGTCAAGTCCGAGAACATCAGATACAAAGTCGTCGACAGGAGCACTCTGGACAGGATGTCCGGCAGCGGAAACCATCAGGGCTATCTTGCCGAGGTGAAGGAATTCGAATTTTCTTCTCTTGACGACATGATAAGAGAGAAAAACGGACTGATAGTCATGCTGGACAGTCTGCAGGACGTGCACAATCTGGGTGCGATCATCAGGACCTCGGAATGTATCGGAGTTGACGGCATCATATACAAGAAAGACAATTCCGTCAGAGTAAACGACACCGTCGCCAAGATATCTTCGGGTGCGCTTGAATATGTCAAGATCTGCGAAGTCACGAATCTTGTGAATACCATAACAAAATTAAAGGAACACGGCTACTGGATCGTGGGATCGGACGGCAGTGCCGATACCATGTATACGGACATCAGCTACGACATGAATACCGTCCTGGTCATAGGATCGGAAGGCAAAGGAATGTCGAGACTCGTGAAGGAACAGTGCGATTTCATCGTGAAGCTTCCAATGCTGGGAAAAGTGTCCAGTCTTAACGCTTCCGTGGCCGCGGGGATCCTTCTTTACAACATATACAACAGCCGCAGTCATTCATAGTTTTTCCACAGGATAATCCACATTGTTATAAGATCGGTGAGATTATTCTGATACAACTATGACAGTGAAAGCGGCTTTTAATATTGGATAATGAGACCATGGACGAGAATCTGGTGCTGGTTGAAAGAGTGAAAAAAGGAGACGACGAGGCTTTTGGACAGCTTCTGAAAAATCATCACCGGATGATATACAAGATAATCAACGGACACAATCTGGACAGAGGCGACTATACGATAGACAGGCAGGAGCTTTATCAGGAAGCTTCGCTTGCATTGTATGATGCCGTCTTTTCCTACGAGGAAGGAAGGAACGTGAAATTCTCTTCATACGCCTATATCGTCATTCGGGGAAGAGTGATAAACATTCTGAGAAACTACACGAATATATACAAGGAAGAGATGTATTCACTGGACAATGAATGCTTTGCCCAGCGCTACATGATGTACGTGGCAAAGAACGATCCTGTTTCGTATCACCGGGAAGTGGAGTTCAGGAAAGATCTCGAGGAGTTCATGGAAGGGCTGGATCACCAGGACAGGCAGATCCTGATGATGAGGGGAGACAGACTGAGCTACAGGGAGATAGCCGATCATCTGAAGATCAACACCAAGCGCATCGACAACAGGCTCATGGTCCTGAGAAAAAGGATAGGCAGGGAGCTTCTGGAGGAATAGGGTACTATTGTAGAACAATATAAAATATGTTAAAATTTTCACAAATAGAGGAGGAACAAGAATGGATAAGAAGTATGATCCGCTTTTTACCCCCTGGAAGATTGGCAATTGTGAGATTAAGAACCGTTTTGTATTGACTTCAATGGGCGGCACCAATCTTTTGGGCTGGATGGAAAACAATCATTTCGACAAGGCCGGTGCGGAATTCATCCTGAATGTCGCCAAAAACAACTGCGGTCTGGTATTGCCGGGATGTCAGCCTGTATATAATCCGATGTTCGGACAGTGGCTCCACAGGAATGACAGGATGTACGAGGATCTCAAGAGATGGATGCCTGAATTCCACAAGACGGGAGCAAAGCTTTTCGTGCAGCTGACGGCCGGTTTCGGCAGATCGTTCACCATCTCGAAGATGATGGAGATGCTTTACACGAACAAGGCATTAAGAGCGATTTCTAAGCCTTTCATGGATCTGGACAAGATAACAGCCAGCGCTTCGCCATCGCCCAACAGATGGTCCGACAAGGTCCCTTCAAGGGAGATGACAAAGCAGGAGATACAGCAGTTCATCGATTCTTTTGCCCTGAGCGCAAAGAAACTCAAGGAAGCGGGCGTAGACGGCGTAGAGATCCACGCAGTGCACGAAGGATATCTGCTTGACCAGTTTACCCTGAAATACGTAAACAAGCGTACGGACGAATACGGAGGCTCTCTGGAGAACAGATACCGTTTCGCCGCGGAGATAGTGAAGGCCATAAAGAAAGAATGCGGCAAGGATTTCCCTGTCTCTTTGAGATATTCCGTCGTATCCAAGACGAAAGATTTCAGGAAAGGAGCTCTTCCAGGAGAAAAATACGAGGAAGTCGGAAGGGACATGAAAGAGTCGGAGATCGCAGTCAGGTTCCTGCAGGATGCGGGCTACGACATGCTCAACTGCGACAACGGAACATACGATGCCTGGTACTGGGCTCATCCTCCTATCTACATGCCTGAAAACTGCAACCTCGCGGATGTGGAACATATAAAAAAATACTGCGACATCCCTGTAGTCGCTGCGGGAAGGATGGATCCTGAAGTGGCAGCGAGGTCCATTGCCGAAGGAAAGATCGACGGAGCGGGATTCGCCAGACAGTTCCTCGCGGACAGCGAATGGATCACCAAGCTGATGAACGGACAGGAAGAGGACATCAGACCCTGCATACTGTGCCACAATGGCTGCTTCAACATGTGTCATTACAAAGGCGTTCCTAACGATCAGGAGCTCTATGATTCACTGCATCTGGCAAGATGCGCCGTCAACGCCGAGACGATGCAGACGGACAAGCACTACATAAAGAAGACGAATGATCCTAAGGAAGTGATAATAATCGGCGGAGGTATCGGTGGAATGGAGACTGCCAGGGTGCTGAAACTCAGAGGACACAGACCGGTCATATACGAAGCAAGCGACAGGCTGGGCGGAACCTTCATCCCGGCAAGTGCCGAATCATACAAAGGAAAACTCAGAGATCTGCTGAAATGGTACATCAGGAAGATGGAAGAGATGGAGATAGAGATACATCTCAACACCAGGATAGACGATCTTTCGCAGTTTGCCGGAAAGGACATCGTGGTAGCTACGGGTGCCGTGGCCAGGAAACTTAACGTTCCGGGTTTCGACAAGACCGTAGAGGCCTGCGAATATCTCAACGGCAGGAAAGTCGGAAAGAAGATCGTCGTGGTCGGCGGCGGACTCACGGGATGCGAAGTCGCGTATGAACTGGCTCTCAACGGAAAGGACGTATCGATCGTCGAGATGCAGGACGACCTGATCAAGCAGACCGGCGTATGTCTGGCCAACAGTTCTTATCTGAGGGAATGGTTCGAGCTCCATGAAGTGCCGGTATATCTGGAGACTTCGCTCAAGGAAGTAAGAGACAAGGAGATAGTCTGCACAAGAAACGGCGAAGAGATGACGATACCTTGCGATACGGTCATCTCATCGGTAGGCTATATACCTGATCCGCTGGTATCTGAGGGCGGAAAGGTCAGACTTGTCGGCGACTGCAGACAGGTCGGCAATCTTCGTACCGTAATATGGCGCGCATATGAGACGGCCATGAAAATATGAGAGGTGAAACAATGAAACTGACAAAAGCACAACAGGAGATACTGGACGGCAGGAAGGGCGAGACGCTGGCCAAGGTCATGAAGACCCTCGTCATGTACGGCGAGGCCTTCGATGCGACCAGGATGGTCGAAGTCACGTCCGACTACAACCATCTGGTAACCTCCTTCGGTCTTGGCGTCATGGATCCTGTATATGAACTGATGGATACGCTGCTTGAAAAAGGAGTCGTATCGGGACAGAAGTTCACGGTCGACCCGAGACCGCTGGATCCCAACGTTCCAACCACTTTCATCCAGAATCTGGTATTCAAGCGTTTCATGTACAACAAGCAGGAATTCTATGAGAAGCAGCTGCAGAAGCTTGGTCTTCTTGAAAAAGATGCCTTCACCTGCACGTGCTACATGTCCGAGGTGGGCAATACGCCTAAGGAAGGGGATATACTTTCGTGGTCCGAGTCTTCCGCGGTCGTTTATGCCAACTCCGTTCTGGGAGCCAGATGCAACAGGAACTCGGGGATCATCGACATCATGGGTTCTATCGTGGGTTATGTACCTTATTTCGGCCTGCTGACCGATGAAGGAAGAAAAGCCGACTGGGTCGTAAGGATAGAGACTACCAAGAAGCCTGAAGCCCAGCTGCTCGGCAGCGCCATAGGCATGAAGGTGGTGGAGGATGTTCCTTACATCATCGGTCTGGACAAGTGGATAGGCAAGGAACTGAATGAAGAAGCCTGCACGTATCTGAAGGATTTCGGTGCGGCGACCGCTTCAAACGGCGCGGTTGGTCTCTACCATGTCGACAATCTGACCCCTGAAGCGAAGAAACAGGGCAAGTCGCTGATCAAGAAAGGTGCGAAGGAATTCATCGTCACCGACGAAGTCCTGCAGCAGACTTATGACAATTATCCTGTCATCTGGAAGAACAAGGACGCAAAGCCGAGACTGTGCTTCATGGGCTGTCCGCACATGTCCCTGCAGCAGCTGAAGGACTGGACGGATACCATCGAAGAGAATCTGAAGAAATACGGAAACAGCCAGGTGCTGATACCTACGGTGTTCACGGCTGCTCCGGCGGTGATAAAGGAATTCAAGAAGACCGGATATTATC
>JAGACP010000020.1 GCA_017614055.1 Erysipelotrichaceae bacterium
TACAATATATATGAACAAGTGTTCATATATTCATCAGGAGGATACGAAGATGAAGAAGACATACAAGATCGAAGTAGACTGCGCCAACTGCGCAAACAAGATGGAAGAAGCCGCAAAGAAGACCGAAGGAGTCAGGGACTGCACGGTGAACTTCATGACGCTGAAGATGAACGTCGAATTCGAGGAAGGATACGACGCGAAGGAAGTCATGGAGAACGTCCTTGAAAACTGCAAGAAAGTCGAAGACGATTGCGAGATCTTCCTATGAACAAGAAACAGAAGAAGAACCTCTGCAGGATCATCGCCGCGATCATCCTCATGATCGCTTTTCATTTCATCGATTTCGGCAATGAATACCTTTCGCTGGTGATGTATCTTATCCCCTACCTCATCGTGGGATACGACATCCTGCTGAAGGCATTCAAGAGCGTCAAGAACCGCGAGCCTTTCGACGAGAACTTCCTGATGGCCATAGCCACCATCGGCGCCATAGCCATGGGAGAATACGCGGAAGGCGTCGAAGTCATGCTGTTCTACCAGATCGGCGAATGGTTCCAGTCTTATGCCATAGGCAAGTCAAGGAGAAACATCGCCCAGCTCATGGACATCAGGCCTGACTATGCCAACATCGAGGTGGACAACGAGATAGTGAAAGTAGATCCTGACGAAGTGAATATCGGAGACATCATCGTCGTAAAGGTCGGAGACAAGATCCCTATCGACGGAACGATCATCGAAGGAAGCACATCTCTCAACACCAGCGCTCTCACGGGAGAATCAAGACCGAGAGACGTCGAAGAAGGAGACGATGTCATCAGCGGATGCATAAACATGACGTCTCCCATCAAGGTAAAGACGACAAAGCTGTTCGGCGAATCCACGGTATCCAAGGTCCTCGATCTGATCGAGAACGCCACCAACAACAAATCAAGATCCGAGGATTTCATCACGAAATTCGCCAGATACTATACGCCTGCCGTCTGCTACAGTGCGCTTGCGCTGGCGGTACTTCCTCCGCTTTTCATAAGATTCGTCTTGAACGGCGGCTGGACCTGGAGCACCTGGATCTTCAGGGCCCTGACGTTCCTTGTCATCTCCTGCCCTTGCGCACTGGTCATCTCGATACCTCTGTCGTTCTTCGCAGGCATCGGCGGCGCCAGCAAGGCCGGCGTACTGATCAAAGGCTCCAACTATCTTGAAGCCCTCAGCAAGACCAGATATGTCGCATTGGACAAGACAGGCACGGTGACCCTGGGCATCTTCGAAGTCACCACGATCCACAACAGCGATCTTACCAAGGAGGAACTCCTGGACTATGCGGCCCATGCGGAAGCATACTCCAATCACCCTATCGCCCTTTCCATCCTCAGGGAATACGGTAAAGATATCGACAGGGACAGGATAGAGTCCATAAAAGAGATCGCAGGAAAAGGCATACAGGCCATCATCGACGGACAGACAGTCCTTGTCGGCAACGAGAAGCTGATGAACGACAATGACATAAAGATCATCGAATGCGACGACGAAGGTACGATAGTCCATGTGGCCATAGACAATGAATACAAGGGACACATCCACATCGGCGACAAGATCAAGGAGACTTCATGTGAAGCCATCAGACAGATGAAGAACGCCGGCGTCAGGAAGACCATCATGCTGACGGGAGACGAAGAAAAGACCGCCAGAAAAGTGGCTGAGAAGATAGGCATAGATGAAGTATATTTCCATCTGCTTCCTCAGGACAAAGTGTCTAAAGTCGAGGAGCTGCTGAAGCAGAAAGACGCGGAAGACACGCTGGTATTCGTAGGCGACGGCATCAACGACGCTCCGGTCATCTCGATGGCGGACATCGGCATCGCCATGGGAACGCTGGGTTCCGATGCGGCCATAGAAGCAGCCGACATCGTCCTGATGGACGACGATCCTTTGAAGATAGCCAAAGCCATCAAGATAGCCAGGAAATGCATGAGAATAGTATATGAAAACATCTGGTTCGCCATAGGCGTGAAGATACTCGTTCTTATCCTCAGCGCCTTCGGTATCGCCAACATGTGGCTTGCCATATTCGCCGATGTAGGCGTCATGATCATCGCGGTCATCAACGCCATCAGGGCACTGGGAGTGAGGAACATCTGATGAAAAAGACCACGGAAAACACTTTGTACGACGTCGCGGAGCTCTTCAAGAACTTCGCCGATTCCACCAGGATCAGGATACTCCACTGCCTCTTCGAAAACGAAAGAAGCGTCAACGAGATAGCCGATCTGCTGAACATGAACCAGTCGGCGATATCCCATCAGCTCAGGATCCTGAAGAATTCCAAGCTCGTCAAAAACAGACGCGAAGGCAAGACCATCTATTATTCCCTTGACGACGACCACGTCTACAACATCATCTGTCAGGGAATAGAACACGTAGAAGAGTAAAAAAAATAGCAGCATAGCTGCTATTTCATTTTGTCATTCATCCAGTTGTACAGATCGTCATATACGACGTCTTTGTCCAGCTCGTTGAGTATCTCATGCCTGTCGCCCGGATACAGCTTGAGATCGATGTTCCTGACACCGGCATCCTTCAGAGTCTGGACGGAATGCTCGACCTCCTTGCCGTTGGTGCCTACAGGGTCTTCCTGTCCGGATACGAAGAACAGCGGCAGATCCTTAGGGACATTGTTCAGCAGATCCTTGTCATAGAGCCTTGAGATCCCCTTGAACATGTTGTAGTAGCCGTTGAGCGTGAACATGAACGTGCATCTCGGTTCGTTGATGTACCAGTCGACGATCTTCTCGTCCTTGGTCAGCCAGTCCATCTTCGTCCTTGCCGGTTCGAACTGCTTGTTGTAGGAACCGAAGGCGATGTTGTTGACCAGACTGCTGCGGTATCTCCATCCCTTGAACAGGGCGATCACCTTGCACAGGAACATGCCGGCCTTGATGGTTGCCAGAGGCTCAAGTCCCGTGCCCATGATGATGGCTCCCGTCAGTTCGTTTCCGTATGTTCCGATGTACTGTCTTGCATAGAATGAGCCCATGGAATGGCCAAGCAGGAAGTATGGAAGACCAGGATACTCTTCCTTGGTAAGTTTCGTCAGCTCGTGCATGTCATCGAGTACATGCTGATTGCCGTCTTCTCCGAAGTATCCCCAGTCGTCCCGGGTCTTTACCGAACCGCCGTGTCCCAGATGGTCGTTGCCCGTAACCACGAAACCCTTGCCGCAGAGATAGTCAGCGAAGTTCTCGTAACGGTCGATGAATTCCACCATGCCGTGCGCTATCTGCAGCACAGCCTTGGGCTTGCCTGCAGGAAGGTAGCGCATCGCCCTGATGTCGTTCTTACCGTCCGTCGATCTGAATGTGAATTCTTGTTTTTTCATGATATTGCTCCTCAGTATTTGTATATATGATCGTCGATATCATAAGTATCGGCGACTTCCTCCCCCGGCCAGGCCTTTCTGATCTCGATCAGATTAAGCACATCGTATCCGTTGGTCTTAAGGAATCGCAGCATGTCGTGATTGTTGGGGTGGACATTGAAATACAGTGTGTCGTTCCTGTATTCTTCCGATATCTCCTCGGCCTTCTGCAATAACAGCTTCCCTACTCCCTTGCGTCTGTATTCAGGCAGGACATATATCGATTCGACCCATACGACATCTTCGATTATCTTCATGACCGCATAGCCTATGTATCTGCCCGCATCGCTTATCGCATAGATCGGATATCCGTTGTCCACATAGTATTTCAGTTCTTCCAGCGCTTCATCGACGTCCACGTCGGATTCTCTGTTCTTCAGTTTCGCTAGATGCTTCCTGAAATCCTTGACCAGATACACAAGACCGTAGATGTTGTCTTCATTGATCCTGATCAGACGGTAGTCGTGTCTGTCCTTGATTACTGGCCTTGTTTCTTCCTTCTCTTCAACTCTTGCGTA
>JAGACP010000021.1 GCA_017614055.1 Erysipelotrichaceae bacterium
CAGGAAACTGCTTGAATGGTACAGGACCCAGCTGAAGAAAGAAAACATCGAAGTCCATCTTACCGTGAAGTTACCGATCTTGGCGAGATAGAGGCAGACGCCTATATAGTCGCTACAGGCTCTTCACCGAAGAGACTTCCGATCGAAGGATCAGACAGAGCCATAGAAGCCATCGACTATCTTCTGGACAGAAAGAAAGTCGGAAACAGAGTCGTCATCATCGGCGGAGGACTGACAGGCTGCGAGATAGCCTATGACCTCAAACGCAAAGGAAAAGAACCGATAATAGTCGAAAGACTCAACGATCTCATCACGACACCTAACCTTTGTCTGGCGAACTCGTCATTCCTCAGAGACTATTTCAAGGCGAACGATGTGCCTGTCTATCTGGAGACCTCGTGTAAACAGATCGCAGACGATCATGTGGTAATCATTGATAAAGAAAACAACGAAACTGAAATACCTTGCGATTCTGTGATCGTCTCTATCGGTTACGATCCGAAGCCGCTGGCCAAAAAAGACAAAAACATCTACCTGGTCGGCGATGCCGACAAAGTCGGCAATCTCAGATCCGCCATCTGGGGAGCCTGGAAGATCGCCATGGAAATCTGAATACATGATAAAGGACATTCTTCCATGATCGTCCATGAAACGAATGTCCTTTTATATTGTTTCCTCAATCACCGGTCAACGGTAATCAGATTCTTTTACTGCAGAGGCATCTCCGCATAGCTCATTTCGCTGAATCTGACACTCTTTACCGTCGCATCGTACAGATCGGAGAAATCGAATTCGCTCTCTGCGTCGAATCCTTCAGGCAGTTCGATATCGGCTTCATATACCATGCCGTCCTTCTCGATCCAGATCACTGATCCCTCTTCCCACACTGACCAGCCGTTCTCTTCGAAACCGTCACTGACCATGCTTCCGACAGATCCTCCGATATATCCCGCAAAATCTTCGTCCTTCAGTACATACTCGCTGAAATCGACACAATCGTCTATTGCCAGATCCCTGATAAGATCTTTCAGTTTCGATTGATAATCTTCATCGAATATATCAAGTTCGTCATAGGCTGCAGCCACATCATCGGACATGGGTGCGCTCACCTGAAGCATATCGACTACGGAATAAAGAACACCATCCATCACCATCGAACTGAAGTTGTCTTCGCCGACCTTGTTCATGACATCGCCGATGGTAGCGTACGGGCTTTCGACATGTGTATATACACGCGGAACCTTGATCTCATAATCAGGAAGATCCACACGGATGTCATCGCCATATTCATAGGTGACTTCGTCATTATAGGTCTCTTCTCCCGCTTCTGCATTGAATACATAGTTCAGGAGTTTTCCGCCCTCCTGCTTTGCCGTCAGCGTGAGAGTATAATCGCCGTCTTCGGAAGGCATAGTCGCCTTGACGACAAGCTCCTTGGAATCATCTTTCTCGGTCAGAGTCGTATTGGTCTTGATCTCACCCGTTTCATCCGAAAGCAGAGCATCGATATACATCTCCATTCCTATCGTAGAAACGGAATTGAACATATCGTAAAGATCGTCATCCTGATAAGGCACATCGTCTTCATACATGATATACTTCAGCCCGTTGTCGACAAACAGATACACGTCCGATCCTTCTTCCATGCCCGGATAAGTGATCCACACCTTGTCTCCGTCTACGGTCATGATACTGTAGACTTCTCCCTTTGTTTTTTCTGTAGCGACATATCTGTCCTGATCCGCAAGACTCGCAAAGAACTCGTCCGCCAGGGCTCTTGCGTCCTGAACGTTGTCCGCTTTCCTGGTGTTGCCTCCCGAGCAGGCAGTCAGAACTGATACGATCATCATGACTATCATGATCTTCTTGAATGATTTCTTCATATAAACCTCCAATCAAATATTCTTGCCGGTCATCATTTATATACGATAACGGCTGTTTAACACAATTATATGGTTTCGGGTCCGTTTCTTAACATATTGCGAAACAGGCTCTTCTAATCTGCCATATCCTCGTAGGCTTCAAGACCCTTCTTGCCTTCGATCTTCTGGTCTCCGTGTCTGACCTGGGTCATCGTCAGGAATGACAGAAGCACGAACGCCGCGGCATATATGAACAGGATCTTGTAGGAGATGAGTCTCATCATCGTACCCGCAAGTATAGGCGTAACGATCTGTGCAGCCATTGAAGCAGTGTAGTAATAACCCGTGAACTTGCCTATGTCCGAACCCTTGCACATCTCGACGACCATCGGCAGCGAGTTGACGTTTATCGCCGCCCATGCAAGGCCTACCAGCGCGAAGCATACGAACATGATCACGTTTATAGATTTATATGTATTGGTAAGCACGAATCCCGCGGCAAACATCAGCGCCAGAAGGATGATGCCGGCCATGATGGTCTTCTTCCTTCCTATCTTCGAAGCGATCGCTCCGATCGGGATATATGACAGGATGGCTCCGCCCATTGCTATGAGCAGACACGTGCTCGCTCCGCCCAGACCCTGGCCCATGACGACCGATACGTAGGTCGTGAACCACGTCGTCACCGCATTGTATCCGATGAACCACAGGGCTATCGATGCCAGCAGGAATCCCAGCGATCTCTTGACGTCCGCAGGAAGCGTCTCGTTCCCCGAACCGTCGTCTTCCGCAAGATTCCATTCAGGATGTTTCTCCTCGAGAGCCTTGTTTTCTTCAACAAGCTTAGGCTCCTTGACGAACAGGAACAGAAGCCCTACCGATACGAACA
>JAGACP010000022.1 GCA_017614055.1 Erysipelotrichaceae bacterium
CTGTCTTTAAGAGACGCGTGCCTTGCGGAACCTCTGTCGTGCTGTCTGCACGGGATCGAACTGCTGGATGTAAAGGTAGGAAACAGTGTCCTGATCCTGGGTCTTGGTTCCATAGGCACGATGATGCTGGAACTGCTCAAAGCCATGAAGACAGGTCCGCTGATCGTCGTTGAGACAGATGTCCGCAAGAAAGAGAAGGCTCTTTCCCTTGGTGCCGATCTGTTCATCGATCCGATCAATGAAAACGTGAAAGAAGCCATAAGGAATGCCGGCATCCGCAACATCGACAGAGTCATGGAATGCGTCGGCAATAAGATCACGATACAGAACGCCCTGCACTATGCAGGCAAATGCGCCACCGTCGTCCTGTTCGGAGTATCCGATCCCGATGATCCTCCGATATTCAACCAGTACGAGGCATTCACCAAGGAACTGACGATCAAAAGTTCCTTCACCAACCCGTATGCCATGCAGAAGGCGATAGATCTGCTGGCAGACAGGACCATCGATCCCGAACCTCTGATCTCAAAGGAGATGAGTCTTGAGGAATGCGTCGAAGAAATCAGGAATCCGAACCATTCCCGCAACGGGAAGGTGATCATAAAGATAAGAGACAAGGAAGGAAACATGTTATGAATTACCAGGAAGCCAGAGACACGGTCCTTCAGGAACTGAACACCGTTTTTGAAGCCGTCGATCCAAATCAGGTCGATCAGATGGCTGAAATGATCATCAATGCCGAGAAAGTCTTCGTCTGCGGCGTCGGCAGAGTTCTGCTGATGATGCAGGCCTTCGAAAAACGCCTCAACCATCTGGGCATCGACGCCTGCTACGTAGGCGAGATCAACGAACCGGCCATCACGGACAAAGACGTGCTGATCGTAGCCTCCGGATCGGGCGAAAGCGTCGTGCCTGTCGCCATCGTCAAGAAAGCGAAGACCTTCAATCCCAAGGTCATCCACATCGGTTCCAATCCGGACAGTTCCATGACGCCTTACGAAGATCTGTTCGTCCGCATCCCCTGCAGAACAAAACTTGATCTGCCAGGAGAAATATCGTCCGAACAGATAATGAGCTCCCTTTTTGAACAAAGCATCCTGCTGCTGGCAGATATGACAGCACTGCTTATCGCCGATAAGAAACAGATCATTGATCTGCACGCCCTTTGGCGCAAACACGCCAATATCGAATAGGAGGAACAAACATGAAAACGATGAAAGCGGCTGTACTGCACGGAATAGACGATCTCCGTTACGAAGATGTCCCGATCCCTGAACTGGGACCGCACGATGTCCTTGTCAAGATAAGCGCCTGCGGAATCTGCGGCAGCGATATCCCGCGCATCCTGACCAACGGTACGTACCATTTCCCGACCATCCCCGGACATGAATTCGGAGGAGAGATAGTAGAGGTCGGAAGCGAAGTGGACGGGAAGATCCTGCACAAGAATGCGGCGGTCATCCCTCTGATCCCCTGCCACCACTGCAAGCCTTGCGAGATAGGCGACTACGCCCAGTGCGAAAACTACGATTTCCTTGGTTCAAGAAACGACGGAGGCTTTGCGGAATACGTCAAAGTCCCTGAAGACAATCTTGTGATCATGCCTGATCATCTCGATCCGGAAGCGGCAGCTTTCATGGAGCCCGTTTCCGTGGCATACCATGTCGTCACCAACAACGACCTGCGTTACGGAGAAGATGTCGCAGTCTATGGCCTCGGAGCCATCGGCATCTTCATCGCCCAGTGGGCGAAAGCCTTCGGAGCGAGAGTCTTTGCGGTAGACCTCGACGAAAAGAAAGTCGAGATAGCGACACAGCTGGGTCTTGAAGGCATCTGTTCGGCAAACCAAGACGCGGTAAAGACCATCATGGAAAGGACCGGCGGAAACGGAGTCGACGTAGTCTTCGAAGCGGCGGGCTCAGGCTTCGTCTTCAACCAGGCCTTCCAGATCCTCAAACGCAGAGGACGTCTGGGACTGGTGGGAAGACCTACCGACGGTCTGCAGGTATCGAATGAATCATACGAGAAACTGCTGAGGAACCAGATCACAATCCGCGGTACCTGGAGTTTCGAATTCAAGTCCTTCCCGCATCACGCATGGCAGACCTGCCTTGAAGCGGTGAATGACGGAAAGATCGTCCTTGAACCGATCATCTCCCACAGGATCCCGCTGAGAGACACCTACAAAGGCGTCAGGATCATGGCCGACAAATCGGAATTCTTCTACAAGATCCTTGTAAAACCGGAACTTGACTGAAAATCCACGATACATAACAAAAAAGCCTCATGGCTTTTTTGTTATGGCAACAAAGATAAAGGGTTCACCATGTGAACCCTTTATTCATTAAATATCCTTCAGGCCTGCCTTGTGCAGGATGCTCACACCCACATACAGCAGCAGCTGTCCGACCGTGTTTATTCCCTGGGCCATCCAGTTCATGAACGCCTTGTCGAAGTCTTTTGATGAAAGATAACCCATCATCAGACTAAGGAAGAAGGAAACGATGAAACACACCAGTGCGTTGCGTTTCTTCATCTTGTTGGCAAGGAAACAGAGCCCCGCATCCATCGCTCCGAGCCCTACGACCATGATGCCTACAAGAGCCATCGTCGGCAGGAAGGAATATGCACGGTTGTTCTTGTCCAGGACATACATCATGATGCCCAGACCGGCAAGCAGGAATCCGATCGACTGATTCGAGAACAGCTGATTGGACATCCATGTGAAATCGCCGACATTAAGCGCATAAAGCAGTTTATAGGACGCCTTTAGGAAACCCGCACATACGACCAGGAAAGAACCTGTCGCAAACATGATATACGCAGCCTTCCCCATCTTGTTCTTGAGGTCTCTGATCAGTCTGTCTGCAGCCAGAAGAAACAGCAGTACAGGTATGTAATCGACCAGAGCCATAGGTACACTGAACTGTTTCATGGCTAGTCTCTGTATACCTTCATTGAATGATACTGCTTCGTGAACGGGAACAGCAGAGGAACGGTGTCCGAATACTTCTGATACTCAGGATCCAGACCGTAGGTCTTTTCATGTCTCAGTTCCAGTCTTGAAGCGGAGTTGTACATGATATAGGCGATCAGCACGAATGCCAGCAGACACATGATCCACTGTTTGCCCTGTACGGCACCGATACCGGATACGGTAACACCGACCCAGAACATCACTTCCGAGAAGTAGTTAGGGCATCTTACGTATTTATACAGTCCCGTATCGCAGAAACGCTTCGGATTGACCTTCTTGGCGGCAGACTTCTGCGCATCGGCTGTAGCCTCGCCGCAGATAGCCAGGATCATGATCACTATTCCGATCCAGACAAACACGTTGTCCTTGGCTCCGTTCATGATGCGGTATGATACCGCAGATGTCTGTGCCGCATACATCCACATCGAATAAGCCCACATGAACAGCGAGACAGGAAGAGGCATAGCCTTAGTCGAACCTGTCGAGTCGAGCGTCTTCTTGTATGACTTGTTGGTAAGTTCCCTGAACAGGATATATCCACCAAGACGGAAACCATAGATCATGAACAGAATAGACAGGATCGTAGTAGCCATCGTCAGTGTGTGATTGATCATACCGAACAAAAAATGCGCGAATCCTATCAGCATGACCGCAAAGCCGTAGCCTACGGACATGAACCAGACGAACGACTTGAAGCCCATGCAGCAGCCAAGTGCCGCAACGATCGTCACCTCCCACATGAACAGTGGCCATACTTTTCCTACATAACTGGGATCAAGCTTCAACATTATGCCTTACCTCCGAAATATTCCTTGATATATTCAGCGAACGACTTGTCTCCGACCTCGGTATCGCCTACCAGGTCATGGGACAATGTCCATTTAGAGAACAGGATTATGTCGTGCTTGCCTTCCTTCTTGATCTTAGGAAGATTAGCCAGCAGACCGAACATCCAGATCGGAGAATCCTTGATGATGACAGGCTTGCCTGCAGCCCTGAAGCACATCTTGGCCATCTCCTCGTATGTATAAGTCTCCTTGCCTCCGACATTGTATGTTACGCCCTTGTCCTTCATATGCTCGACGATGAACTTAGCGAAATCCGCGCAGTCGACGACATTGGCCTTCACATCATGGTAGCCCTTGAGCAGCTGCATCTCGCCCTTGTCCACATATGGCTTGAAGACCTTGGCGATGTCATAGAAATAACCCGTAGGACGGTAGATGACATACTCCATGTCGCTTTTCTTCAGCTCCTGTTCGAACAGATACTTCGCATGAAGCATCGGAACTTCCTCGGCTCCTGGCTCGTCGCAGGAAATGACAGAGATGTAGTTGAACTTCTTTACCTTTGCCTTCTTTGCTTCCTCAAGCAGATTCAGGTTGCCCTGATAGTCTATGTCGTAAGCAGTGAATTTCGTAGAAGATGTGGTCAGACCCATCGTGGTGATGACGATGTCCACGCCCTTGCAGATGCCTTTCAGAGTCTTCGGATCGGTCGCATCGATGGCCTTGAAAGTATATTTGCCCTTCATCTTCTTGTCTTCCGGCTCCTTCAGGTCAGCCGCGATGACTTCATGTTTTTTCTTTACCAGGACCTTGAGTATCTCGTAGCCGAGATTGCCGAAAGCCCCCGCCAATAAAACCTTCATATTATCTCCTCCATATCGTAATTTCATTATATCTTTTTGTGAATTGATTAACAATTACAGAAAACCCCTTAAATGATACAATTATGCTGTAAACGATCTGAATGTCAGATCAGGAGGCCGGCAAATGAAACTGTATCTTGATACCGCAAACGTCGAACAGATAAAAGAGATCAACGATATCCTCAGGCTCGACGGCGTAACGACCAACCCGAAGATCCTCTCCAAGGAGTCCAGGGACTACCGCGAAGTCATAAAAGAAATCATCGAAATACTCGATGACGACCAGCTGCTGTTCATGCAGGTGCTGGCTTCCGACCATCAGGGAATGATCGCCGATGCGAAAAAGATCCTCTCCCTGAGAAAGAAAAACATGGTTCCGAAGATCCCGGCTACACCGGAAGGACTCAAAGCCATAAAACTGCTTTCAAATGAAGGCATAGACACCCTGGCCACCGCCATCTACAGTGCTCCACAGGCTCTCATGGCCGCCAAAAACGGGGCAAGATACGTCGCTCCTTATGTAAGCAGGATGGACAGTTTTACCGACGGAGTCCAGGAAGTCATCATGCTTGAACAGACGCTCAGAAACTACAATATGCAGACGGAAATCGTCGCAGCATCCTTCAGGACTCAGGAACAGATCAGAAGATTGATATATAACGGAGTCGATTCTCTGACACTGGCAAGCGATTTCTGCAGGAAACTCTACGAACATGAAGGAACCGTTTCAGCAACCAAAGAATTCGCAGAGGCATGGCGCAGCAGATTCAACGAAGACGGACTTAATATCTAAATTACAATCTATAAAACCATAACAAAAAAACAGATGCGGTTAATCCGCATCTGTTTTCGTTAATTCATTACCTGTTCCTATCTGTCTCCGGTCTCAGGAACGACATATGAAGAAGTCGTTACATGCTGTACAGGTTTTGTCTTGATGTAGAACTTCGTATAAGCCGAACCCTTCTTTGAACCGATCTCGATCGAATGTGCTCCGCCCGACAGAGACTCAAGGTATGAAGGGAACAGATAGATCCTGGTAGAACCTGATTCACGACGGTAATCGATGCCTTCAGAAAGCTTCTTGCCGTCAACATACGTTGCGACAAACTCGCTGTTAGGCGCATCTGAAGCGATCAGCAACTCGTTCGTAGAACCCTTGTACCATGACGAATCTGCACCTTCGATGATGTGATATTCAACTTCATCCTCAAGGACTCTTATCTCCTTGCGGTCACGGATACGGATACGCGGGAACGGCCCTTCCGGAGCATTGAACGTATCGTCATAGCTTGCCAGACCGACTACGTTGACCTTCGCGCCGACGCTGAGATTCTGCACTTCTTCATCCTTACAGATGTAGCCGTCGATGAATACTCTTGCGACATCGCCGTTCTCATCTTTGACCATGATAGTCTGGATCAGACCGTTGACTACCTCGTAGCTTTCGACTGTTCCGGTCAGAGAAATAAGTTCACCCGTGACTTCACAGTCATTGATCTGCTTTGCAGTAACTTCTCTTGGAGCCGGTTCTTCAGCCTCTTCGATCCATTCTATATCCACAACCTGCAGTTCTCTTTCTCCCTGATAGAAATCAGTATGACCGGTAACTCTCACACGGTCGCCGACTTTGTATGTACCAGATACAGGGAATATGCACAGACCACCGGTTTCATCCTGGATGTATACACAATCGAAGAATCCTGTGTTGCTGTCATAGCCTGTCGTGTTGGATGTGACAACACCTTCAACCGTGAAACGATATCCCGCGCCAAGCGTATCTGCCGCTTCGTTGGCCTCACTGATCTTCGACACATTGTTTACCGTATCTCTATCCAGAACGTCAACAGTAGCATCCGATGTATATGGTGGATTTATTTCTTTTCCGTCATATTCAATGACAGCAGTGAC
>JAGACP010000023.1 GCA_017614055.1 Erysipelotrichaceae bacterium
ATGGAGAAGTCCCCGATGACAGAGGATCGCTGGAATCGCTGCCGGGTGTGGGAAGAAAGACGGCCAACGTCATCCTGAGCAACTGTTTCGACTATCCGGCTTTTGCCGTGGATACGCATGTCTCAAGAGTATCAAAAAGGCTAGGGATCGCCGAAGAGGGCGATGATCCGATGAAGATAGAAGAAAAACTGATGGATATGTTTCCCCGCAGTATGTGGGGGAAGCTTCACCATCAGTTCATATTCTTCGGACGCTATAAATGTAAAGCAATGAAACCTGAATGCAGCGGATGCAGACTCAGGAAATACTGCGATCATTTGGCATGATACAGCTTTTTAGTCTGATATATAGGATCCTGGGTTAGATGCATGCCCAGTTTTTTGAACGTCTTGACATCGACTTCCGACAGTATGACCGTTGAGTGGACGTCGCAGCCTTTGAGTTTCTCCAGAGCCTGCAGAGCCATCGCACAGTAGTCGGATGTCACGGAGTCGACAGCCAGGGCTATCAGCACCTCATCGGTATGAAGTCTCGGGTTGTTGCCTTTCAGATACTTGGTCTTCAGTTCCTGGATAGGTTCAAGGACCTTCTGTGAAAGGATATGGATGTCGGGAACTTCTCCCGCTACTTTTATCGCATTGAGCAGTGCGGCAGCCGAAGCGCCCATCAGCTTAGAGGTCTTTCCGGTTATGATCTTTCCCTCATATTCGATGGCTACGGCAGGTTCGCCGGTCTTTGCGGCCAGTTCGTTGGCGGCGATGGACACCTTCCTGTCTTCCTTGGTGACGCCGGCCTTGTTCATGATGGTCTCCATCTTGAAGAGGGCGTCTTCGCCGAGTATGTCTCTTCTGACTTCTATGGCTGTATCATAATATCTTCTGATAATTTCATTTCTGGCTGCCTGCTGGCAAACTTCGTCGTCGCAGATGCATTTACCGACCATGTTTACGCCCATGTCGGTAGGAGACTTGTATATCTGCTTGCCCATGATCCTGATGAGCAGGTCGTTGAGGACAGGGAAGACCTCCACATCTCTGTTGTAGTTGATGGCGATCTTCTTGTAAGCCTCTAGATGGAACGGGTCGATCATGTTGACATCGCTCAGGTCCACCGTAGCGGCTTCATATGCCAGATTGACCGGATGGTTCAGAGGAAGATTCCATATAGGGAAGGTCTCGAACTTCGCATATCCGGACTTCAGTCCGTGCTTGTTGTCGTGATACATCTGCGAAAGGCACGTTGCCATCTTGCCGGAACCGGGTCCCGGAGCGGTGACGACGATGATCTCCCTTGATGTCTCGAGATATTCGTTCTTTCCGAAGCCGTTGTCGGACAGTATCAGTTCGACGTTGTTCGGATAATTCTCGATCGCATAGTGATATGCCACTTTGATGCCTGATTTTTCCAGGCTTTTCTTCAGTTTTACGGCTTCAGACTGCTTGTTGAAATGGGTGATCACTACACCGCCTATCTGCAGGTCTACCGCATGGAACGAGTCTATTAACCTCAAAAGATCCTGGGAATAGGTAATTCCCAGATCCGAGCGCATTTTATTTTTTTCTATATCATTGGCGTTGATGACCAGTACGATCTCGACCTTGTCCTTGATCTTAAGGAGCATCTTGATCTTGCTGTCGGGTTCGAAACCCGGAAGCACCCTGGAAGCATGATTGTCGTCAAAGAGCTTTCCGCCGAATTCCAGGTAGAGTTTGTTGAATTTTGCAACTCTTCTCGCAATGTTCTGGGACTGCAGTCTGATGTATTTAGCGTTATCGAAGCCAACTTTGCTCATAAGGTGATTATATACCATAATCAACAGGTTTTACGCAATAAAAACAGGTATCTGTTAATCTTTACTAATATTAACGAGTACTGATATAATTCTGTTGAAGAAATATCAAATTCTTTGTTTTGTAGTGAGAAAGTGGGGAGGAGTTCGTTATGGCTCATTTACAACAATCAGCTGTAAAGCAGATTGAAGAAATTTGCGATCGTTACAAAGATGAAGACACACCATTGATGATGATCCTGAGCGATATTCAGAAGGAATATGGCTATATTCCTCTTGAAGTCCAGGAACTGGTCAGCGAAAAGACCGGTATCGGCGTTGCCGAGATCTATGGTGTCGTGACATTCTATTCGTTTTTCTCTTTGAAACCGAAGGGAAAGAACGTTGTCGGATGTTGTCTGGGAACCGCCTGCTACGTCAAGGGAGCACAGCAGGTCATCGACAAGTTCTCCGAGATACTCGGTATCAAGCCTGGAGAGACTTCCGAAGACGGCATGTTCACGCTGGATGCCTTGAGATGCATCGGCGCATGCGGCATCGCTCCGGCTGTACAGATCAACGGTACAGTCTATCCTAAGATGAGCGTAGACAAGGTGGCACCATTGATCGAACAGTACAAGGGAGGTCAGGCATAATGTCAGAACAGATCAGAACGTTTGCCGAGCTGGAAGAAAAGCAGTCTGCATGCACCAAATGCATGGATGAAAAGTTCTCCGGCAAGGACGGAAAAAGACATGTCGTGCTCTGCGGCGGAACAGGATGTCTTTCATCTCATTCCGACAAGATCAGAGAAAAGTTCTCCGAGGTAGTCAAGGAGAAAGGTCTCGAAGACAAAGTGACGGTAAACCAGGTCGGTTGCTTCGGTTTCTGCTCACAGGGACCTTTCGTCAAGATCTATCCTGAAGATACTCTCTACCGCATGGTAAAGATAGAAGATGTCGAAGAGATAGTCGAATCAGATCTCATCAACGGTACAGTCGTCGAGAGATTGTTGTATGTCGATCCTCAGACAAAGGAAAAGATCACAAAACAGGATGATATAGAGTTCTACAAGAAACAGATGCGTATCGCTCTTCACGCGTGCGGTCAGATAGATCCTGAAAACATCGATGAAGCTCTCGGTGCAGGCGCATTCGTAGGCCTGGCCAAGGCTCTGAAGATGGACCGCAAGGCGGTAATTCAGGAAGTCCTGGATTCTGGACTCAGAGGAAGAGGCGGCGCAGGATTCCCGACCGGAAGAAAATGGTCGTTCGTTCCTGATACCGATGAACCTAAATATCTGGTATGCAACGGCGACGAGGGCGACCCGGGAGCATTCATGGACCGTTCGATCCTTGAAGGAAACCCGTTCTCCGTTATCGAAGGAATGATGATAGGCGGCTATGCCATCGGTGCTGAAAACGGATATTTCTATGTCCGTGCAGAGTATCCGATCGCCGTCAAACGTCTTCAGATAGCCATAAAGGCCATGGAAGAGTGCGGTCTGCTTGGCGATGACATCCTCGGTTCAGGCTTCAACTTCCGCGTTCACATCCGTCTGGGCGCAGGCGCATTCGTCTGCGGCGAAGAGACGGCTCTGCTGAACTCCATCGAAGGCAAGAGAGGCATGCCTAGACCTAGACCTCCATTCCCTGCCATAAAGGGTCTCTGGGGCCATCCTACATGCGTAAACAACGTCGAGACTCTGGCTACCGTTCCTTACATCATGAGGGAAGGCGCAGCCAAGTTCGCATCTATCGGTACGGAAAAGTCTAAAGGCACGAAGGTCTTCGCGCTTGGCGGCAAGATCAACAACGTAGGTCTTGTGGAAGTACCGATGGGAACTACATTGAGAGAATTAATTTATGATATAGGCGGCGGCATCCCTAACGGCAAGGAATTCAAGGCCATCCAGACCGGCGGTCCTTCAGGCGGATGTCTTACAGCCAAGAACCTCGATACGCAGATCGACTACGACAACCTTATCGCAGCCGGTTCGATGATGGGTTCGGGCGGCGCCATCGTCATGGACGAAGACAACTGCATGGTCGACGTCGCGAAGTTCTATATGGAATTCATCTGCGACGAATCGTGCGGCAAATGTTCGCCATGCCGTATAGGCACCAAGAGGATGCTGGAGATACTTACCAAGATAACCGAAGGCAAAGGAACCATGCAGGATCTTGAAGATCTCAAGGAACTGGCGGTAAATGTCAAGACCAACTCTCTGTGCGGTCTCGGACAGACGGCTCCTAACCCGATACTTTCAACCATGAATTCGTTCATGGACGAATACATCGCTCATATCCAGGACAAGAAGTGTCCTGCACACGTCTGCAAGAATCTCATGTCTTACGTTATCGACAAGGACAAGTGCTTCGGATGCAAGATGTGCCAGAAGGGCTGTCCTGCGAACGCTATCCATGTCATTGAGCCTGAATACATCGGAGAAGGCAAGAAGCTTCCTGCCATGTATATCGACGCCAATGCGTGTGTCAAGTGCGGTGCTTGTATTGCGACATGTAAATTCGGCGCAATCTCTAAACAGTAGGAGGGAACGGACATGGAATTAATCAACATCAACATCGAAGGCCAGGACTATCAGGTCGAAAAGGGTCTGACTATTCTGGAAGCTGCCAAGAAATGCGGCTACAATATCCCTTCACTCTGTACATACAATCACGGCGAGTGTTCACTTGCTTCCTGCCGAGTATGTCTGGTAGAGGCAAGCGAGAACAACGGACCTAAGAAACTTGTAGCTTCCTGCGTTTATCCTGTTTCCGACGGCATGAAAGTCACCATCGGTTCTCCTAAGGCCACTCAGGCCAGAAGGACTTCCGTAGAGCTTCTGCTTTCCAACCACAACAGAAACTGCCAGGAATGCGAGAAGAACGGAAAGTGCGAACTTCTCTATGTAGCCCAGGTTACCGGCGCAAGAGAAGGAATGTATGAAGGCGCCAAGACTCCTACCACGGTAGACAGGCTGACTCCTTCGATCATGAGAGATACATCTAAGTGCGTTCTCTGCGGAAGATGTATCGCAAGATGCGGAAAGGCCCATGGATTATCTGTACTGGGATTCGAAAGACGTGGCTTCAATACCATCGTCGGTCCTGCCGAGAACAGATCATTCCAGAACTCTCCATGTATCCTCTGCGGACAGTGTACGACAGTATGTCCTACCGGCGCTCTGATGGAAGTCAGCGAGATCGACAAAGTCGATGCGGCCTTCGCTGAAGGCAAGCATGTCGTCGTACAGGTCGCTCCGGCTGTAAGAGCTGCCCTGGGTGAAGAGTTCGACATGAAGATCGGCACTCCTGTAACAGGAAAGATGATCGCAGCTCTTAGAAGACTCGGTTTCGAGAAGTGCTACGACGTCAACTTCGGTGCTGACCTGACAATCATGGAGGAAGGCACGGAACTTCTGCACCGACTGACTGAAGGCGGAACGCTTCCGATGATCACATCATGCTCACCGGGGTGGATCAACTATGCGGAATACTACTACGCTGATCTTCTTGACCATCTGTCAACCTGCAAGTCTCCTCATCAGATGCAGGGTGCAGTGATCAAGTCTTACTGGGCAAAACAGAAAGGCTACGATCCTAAGGATGTATTCGTAGTATCCGTAATGCCTTGTACGGCAAAGAAGTTCGAGAAAGACCGTCCTGAGATGGCCAACAAGAACGGAAAAGATGTCGACGCCGTCCTGACGACAAGAGAACTTGCCAGGATGATCAAGCGTTCAGGCATCAACTTCAGCAGACTCCCTGATGAAGACTGGGATCAGGACATCATGGGCGAATACACAGGCGCTGCCGTAATCTTCGGTGTTACCGGAGGCGTCATGGAAGCAGCTCTGAGGACCGTATACTTCAAGCTGACAGGCAAGGAATACGGGAAGATCGCTTTCAATGAAGTCAGAGGCAACGATGCCGGAATAAGAGAGGCTTCTCTCGATATCGACGGCACGACAGTCAATGTAGCCATCGCTTCAGGCATGAGATCCGCAAAAGTACTTCTTGACGAGATTAGAGCAGGTACTTCAAAGTACCAGTTCATCGAGATCATGGGCTGCCCTGGCGGATGCATCAACGGCGGCGGTCAGCCGTACGTCAAGCCATGCTTCCTGCCTAACGAGGATGACGACATTCTCGATACCTACAAGGCAAAGCGTGCCCAGGCTCTGTATTCGGAAGACGAGAGACAGGTCGTAAGACAGTCTCACAACAACAAGCAGATCCAGGAACTTTACGAGAAGTTCCTCGGCGAACCAAATTCACATCTGGCTCACGAACTGCTTCATACGTCATACAATCCTGACAGAGAGAGATTCGACTAAGGATCTGACAAAAACCAATAAGACAATAAGGAGGATAATTCCTCCTTATTTCTTTGTTATACTAGATATGTTATGAATTACTACGATGAACTGCTTGACAGGATACAGATACTAATGGATTCCTCGCTATATGATGAAGCGGATGCTTTGATAATGAATGAACTCAATGTTCCGTATATTCCCAGAGACGTTGAACAGAAGCTCCTTGAATTTAAAGAATATATCAACAGCTATAAATCTTCAGATTTCCATCTGTCCGATGAAGACATCGCATCATATCTCGGCCAGGATGAATCGCATCAGCTTCTTGCCGTAAATGAACTGAATTCGAAGAACCTCAGGGATCATATAGCACTGTGTCAGAAATATCTAAACGGAAACGGCTCATCAAATGGAAAGGCACTTCTGATAGACAGTCTTGTCAGGCAGGAGATAGATCATGTGTTCACCGTGAACAGGAACGACGGATCCATTTCATTCAATCCCAGAGAGATATGCAAGATCGAAGATTCAGAAGGCTGCAGGAAAGCCACAGAGCTTCTGGAAGAGACTTTCATGAAGGAGCCGTCCAAACTGCTTATGGCAAGACAGCTTCTCGCAAAAGAGCTGCTTCTGCTTCTGCCTGCAAGCATGAACGAAGAAGAAGGCACATATGTTGCGGAAAAGATCACGGATTATATAAACGATGCCTTCGGAGAGTGCTGATTAAGTGCTCCCAAAGACCATATTTATAGAAATATAGTATTTAAAATGTTAGAATTGTGAGGGTAGGAGAATATTTATGTCAGAATTCAAGAAATTAGAGAACGCAAAAGCGGAATTGACCTGCACACTAGAGGGTGAAACATGGCAGAATGCCAGGAAAAGTGCTTTCAATAAGCTTGCCAGCAAGCTTGAGATAAAAGGCTTCAGAAAGGGACAGGCTCCAAGACATCTGGCCGAGAAATACATCAGCAACAACGAAGTACTGATCGATGCGGCTGAAAGTCTTGCACAGCTGGCTCTCAACGATGCTGTTGACGAACACGATGTAACACTTATAGACAGACCTGAGCTGAAGCTTGACGAACTTACAGATGACAAGTGCGTCATGAGTTTCGTATGTCCTGTGCTGCCGGATGTTACGGTAAAGGACTACAAGAAACTGAATTATAAAGTCGAAGAAGTAAAAGTCGAAGACAAGGAAGTACAGGACGAAATAGCCAATCTGCTCAACAGGAAGGCCGATCTTGAACTTAAGGAAGACGGCGAAGTGGAAGACGGAGATACTGCCGTCATAGACTATGAAGGTTTCCTTGACGGAGTTCCTTTCGAGGGAGGAAAAGACGAGAACCATGATCTCGTGATCGGTTCGAATACTTTCATTCCGGGCTTCGAGGAGCAGCTTTTAGGCATGAGATCCGAAGAGACCAAAGAGATCGAAGTAAACTTCCCTGAAGACTACCATGCCGAGGAACTCAAGGGCAAGCCTGCGAAGTTCGTCGTTACTGTACATGAGATAAAGAAGAAAGTCCTTCCTGAACTCAATGACGAGTTCGTAAAGGAACTCAAGATAGACGGCGTAGAGACTGTCGATCAGCTTAACGAATACACGAAGAGCAACATGCTGAAGAGAAGACAGGACAATGCCGAGAAGGATGCCGAGCAGGCTCTGATCGAGCAGCTTGCGGAGAAGACGGAAGTCGATATCCCTGAAGTCATGATCAATTCGGAACTCGATTCGATGGTCCAGACATATGAATCGAATCTGATGCAGCAGGGTCTTGGTCTGCAGCAGTTCCTGCAGTTCACCAACCAGACTGTCGATCAGCTGAAGGATTCTCTCAGGGAAGACGCCATCAAGAGGATCAAGACCAATCTTGCACTGAGCGAGATATCAAAGCTTGAAGATGTCAAGGTCAATGATGAAGACATTCAGGAAGAATACAGGAAGATGTCTGAAATGTACTCGATGCCTGTGGAAGATATCGAAAAATATGTACCGCGGGATTCGCTTACTGATGATCTGAAACTTCAGAAGACTTTGGATCTGTTGAAGAACAAATAAAGACGCTCTGCGTCTTTTATAAAAGGAGGTACCTTATGAGCATTTATTCTTATCCATTGCTTTGTACCAGGGGAGCGGTGATCTTCCCGATGCAGGATCTGGCTGTCGAAGTGGGCAGACAGGTCTCCATAGATGCCGTCAATTATGCCAATGCATACAATTCGAATATCGTCATAGTGTCCCAGAAAGACCTTCAGGTCGACAACCCGGGACCGGACGATGTCTATAACGTGGGTACGATATGCCGCATAAAGACATCGCGTGAAAGAGACGATCATCTGAAGGTGATCTTCAGCGGCATAACCAGATGCCGTATCGTCAAACATTTCATCAAGGATGACGTCAATTTCGTGGAAGTCGAAGAGATATACGACGTCGTTGAAAACGAAGACGAGATCGAGATCATCACCAAGAAGGCTCTGGCCGAATTCAATGTCATTGCCCAGAAGTATTCACGTCCTGGTTTCCCGATCAGACAGCTGACCGTTTTTGATTCTGCACTGGCATCCGTTCTGGCGGATACTTTTGCCCAGATATATGTCCAGAACATCGAAGACAAGCAGCTTTTCCTCGAAGAGAACAACATAAACAACCGTGTCCAGATGATGCTTACGCATATCGACAAGGAAAGAAACATGGACATGATCGAACAGGAGATCAACGAGAAAGTCAAGGAAAGCATCGAAGACGGACAGAGAGACTATTACCTCAGAGAAAAACTGAAGGCCATCAAGGACGAACTTGGCGGATCCGACGGTTCGTCAGATATAGACGATTTAAGGGAGAAAGTCGAGAATGAACCGTATCCTGAAAACGTCAAAGCCAAGGCACGCGAAGAATTCAAGAGATATGAGATGCTTCCGCCTACAACAGGCGAGACAGGCATCATCCGCACTTATCTTGAATGGCTTCTGAATGTGCCATGGTATCAGAAATCTGAAGACAACGAGAATCTCGAGGATGCATCCAGGATTCTCGATGAGGATCATTACGGACTTGTCAAGGTCAAGGAAAGGATCCTTGAGTATCTGGCTGTTAAACAGATGACGAAGTCGCTCAAGTCTCCGATTATATGTCTTGTGGGTCCTCCTGGTGTGGGAAAGACCTCTCTGGCGAAATCGGTAGCCAGAGCGCTTGACAGACAGTTCGTCAAGATATCTCTTGGCGGCGTAAGAGATGAAGCCGAGATCAGGGGACACAGACGTACTTACCTGGGAGCTCTGCCGGGAAGGATAATCCAGGGCATGAAACGTGCCGGAACGCTGAATCCTGTATTCCTGATAGACGAGATCGACAAGATGTCTTCCGACTACAAGGGAGATCCTTCAAGCGCCATGCTTGAGGTGCTGGATCCCGAACAGAACTATCAGTTCTCGGATCATTATCTTGAGGAACCGTATGATCTTTCGGACGTGCTGTTCATCTGCACCGCCAACTACCGCGACAACATCCCGCCTGCACTTCTCGACAGACTGGAGATAATCGAACTGTCAAGCTATACGGAAATAGAAAAACTGAATATCGCAAAGAACCATCTTATTGGAAAGCAGCTCAGTCTGAACGGACTGAAGAACGACCAGATGGTGCTTGACGATGACATGATCCTGTATCTGATCAGACACTATACAAGGGAAGCCGGTGTAAGACAGCTGGAAAGAGTGATCGGAACTCTGTGCAGAAAGTCTGTCCTGAGCATCCTCAAAGACAAGAAGAAGATCATCAGGATAAACAAGAAACTCATCAATGCCTGGCTGGGTCATGAGATCTATGATTACGGAACAAAGGAAAAGAAGAACCAGGTTGGCGTGGTAACAGGTCTGGCATACACTTCTTTCGGCGGCGACATACTGCCTGTCGAGGTGAATTATTTCGAAGGGAAGGGCAATCTCATCGTTACCGGGCAGCTGGGCGACGTCATGCAGGAATCTACCAAGATCGCGCTTGACTTCATCAAGGCCAATGCGAAGAAATATGACATTCCTATCGAATTCTTCGAGAAGCATGACATACATATCCATGTGCCTGAGGGAGCAGTTCCTAAAGACGGACCGTCGGCAGGAGTGACCATCACTACAGCGATCGTATCGGCATTGACGAATAAGCCGGTCAAGAAAGATCTTGCGATGACAGGCGAAGTGACGTTGAGAGGAAACGTTCTTCCGATAGGAGGACTGAAGGAAAAGTCTCTGGCGGCACACAGAAGCGGCATCACTACGATCATCATCCCTAAAGGAAACATCAAGGATCTCGACGATGTTCCAGATACGGTGAAAGAGGAAGTGACCTACATACCTGTAGAAAAGGTAGATCAGGTGATAAACGAGGCCATAATAAGTGATTAGTTTCATCAGATCAGCAGTAGAGAAGAAAAACTTCCCGGAAACAGAAAGAGAAGTGGTTTTCGTTGGCCGCAGCAACGTCGGGAAGTCATCACTGATCAACGCTCTGTACAGACAGAAACTTGCCTATGTCGGAAAGACTCCGGGAAAGACCAGGATGATCAACTTCTTCGACGTGGACGGAAGATATACCGCCGTAGACGTACCGGGATACGGATATGCCAGAAGATCGAAGAATGAAGCAATACAGTACGCGAACATGATGGACGACTATTTCTCCAGGACAGACAAGATAAGA
>JAGACP010000024.1 GCA_017614055.1 Erysipelotrichaceae bacterium
CGGCAAGACGCCGATGATTCTGCCTGCCATCGTAGAGATAAATCTTAAGGACGACCAGTGAGCAGCAAGAAAAAGACGACAAAAAAGAAAGCAGTTCAGAACAAAGACAGAAACAGATGGGTGATTATCTGTCTTGTTTTGTTGCTGATACTGATATTCGCCGCAAGCAGACTTGGCAAGATAGGCCTGCTCATGAACAATGTTTTCGTATATGTTCTGGGGTCTCTGTATGTGCTTCCGATACTTATGCTTTTCTTCTATGGAATGTACTACAACTATTTCTTCAGAGAAGAGACGGCTGAACCGAAGGTCAAGACCGCACTGATACTTTCATCCATATTCATCATGATGCTTTCGGCATACATTGCGGATGAAACGCATACGCTTGCCGAATGGCAGAAATACATCCTGGACAAAAGCCTGCTGATAGATGGTCCGGCTTTCGCATTCACCGGAGGCATGATCGGAAACTTCCTCTACAGCATCTTCACGATGGCCGTCACAAGAACGGGATCGCTGCTGATCATGATACTTCTGGTGATCATCGTAGGCATACTGATGATACCTAAAGAATTCTTCTCCGGTCTTTATGCAGGTTCGAAGGAAAAACTGTCCGATCTCAACCAGCATCTTGACCAGAAGAAGCAGGAAAGACAGATAGAACAAGAAAGAAGAGCCGAGGAAGAAAGACAGAGAAAGATAGAAGAGCTTCAGCAGCTAGAGATCCAGGCGGAACAGGAAAGACAGAGACAGATAGAAGAAGAAAGAAAAGCTCAGAAAGAGCTTGAGATACAGGAGAATCTGCGCAAGCAGGAGATAGACAGAGAGATTCGCGGAAAATCCAAGGCTTTCATACATCTTACGGACAAAGAGATATACGGAAAAGACGAGACAGACGAGAAGCCTGCAGAACCGGGCAGATACGAGTTCTCCCAGCATATATCCCTCTATGATGATTTCTCGAATAACGTGCAGGAAACGCACGATGTACAGGAACAGACGACTCAGGCTGATACGGTTGATGAACCTAAGACTCTCAGGCCTGCGAAAAGGAGCCTGCAGTACCGTCTGCCAAGGCCTTACGACAGTTTCCTAGAAACATCCGCGTCCAATTCGTCCAACGTGAACAAGACTTCCGCTGCCGTAAAGGCGGAGAAAGTAATAGACATACTGAAGAACTTCGGCATCAACGCCGAACTGCTGAATACATATATCGGACCGTCAGTTACGAAATTCGAGATCAAGCCTGACAGTTCCGTCAAGATCAGCAGGATCATGAACATTGCCGACAACATCAAGATGGAACTTGCGGCCAAGGACATAAGGATCGAAGCTCCTATCCCCGGCAGAAGCGCCGTAGGCATCGAGATACCTAATGTGGAGCCTGTTCCGGTCAAGATGCTGGATCTGATGAAAAACATGCCGAACCAGAGAAGCGGCGACGACAAGAACGACTATCTGATGTTCGCGCTGGGCAAGGACCTCATGGGCAAAGCCGTATACTGCGACCTGGCCAAGATGCCGCATCTTCTGATCGCGGGAGCTACGGGATCAGGCAAATCGGTATGCATCAATTCGATAATCATCTCGTTGCTGATGAGGACCAATCCAAACGATGTGAAACTGGTTCTGGTCGACCCGAAGAAGGTTGAGTTTACTTCATACAAGGATATCCCGCATCTTCTTTGGCCTATCATCGATGATGCGACCATGGCCAGCAACATGCTCAAGAAGGTAGTCGTGATCATGGAAGAAAGATACGAAGCTTTCGCTGCGGTGGGCGTCAGGAACATCAGCGGTTTCAACTCATACGTCAGCAGGTACAACTCTTCCAAGAAGTCTGACCAGGCTCCGATGGAGAAACTGCCGTACATGGTGGTAATAATCGATGAGCTTGCGGACCTCATGGCCATAGCAGGCAAGGAAGTCGAAATGTCCATCCAGAGGATCACGCAGCTGGCAAGAGCTTCGGGCATACATCTGATCGTAGCCACCCAGAGGCCTTCTACGGACGTCATCACAGGACTCATCAAATCCAATATCCCTTCGAGGATCTCCTTCGCCGTGGCTTCTTCGATCGACTCAAGGACCATCCTTGATCAGACCGGTGCGGAAAGACTGCTCGGCAACGGAGACATGCTGTATTATCCTCAGGGAGAGACCGCTCCTATAAGACTTCAGGGCGTATATGTCACCGACAGCGAGATAAACAAGGTCACAAGATACGCAAGGCAGCAGTGCAAGCCTGAATACGAGGATTCATACTATGAATTCCTGACCAATTCGACGGGCACGAGCGTCATGTCAGCAAACAGCGTCAATGCCGACAGCATGGATTCTCTCTACGACGATGTCGTGGAATTCGTCAAGCTTCAGCAGAAAGCTTCAACATCTCTTCTGCAGAGAAGGTTCGGCATAGGCTACAACCGTGCCGCTAGGCTCATTGATACGCTGGAAGACAGGGGAGTAGTAGGACCTGCCAACGGTTCCAAGCCTCGTGAAGTGTATCTGAAACCGGACGACGAAGAATAGAATATGACATAGAAATGACAGTATTCTGAGACAACTATGACAGACATGGTTGTCTTTTTCATGTTAGATTGATTATGCAGGTAACTAGAAAGGAATTCATGAATAATTTCTATCTGGTAGGCAGTCTGATGGAAGATGCCGTTCAGGGACAGACAAACTCCGGCACGAAGATCTCCAGGATCAAGCTTTCAGTCGAAAAGAGCCTGAGAGACCAGGAAGTAACAAGCGAAGTGTTCGAGGTAGTGCTGTTCCGCAATCTGGCCGAGCAGGTATTGAAAGCCGGCGACAAGATAGCGGTATCGGGAAGACTGCAGTCAAACAACTACGAGAAAGAAGGCAACAGTTACTATAACTGCAATCTTATCGGAAGTTCACTGTATGTGATGTAGGAAATGATGGGAGCCAGCTCCTATCATTTTCTTTATTGTTGTATAATAAGGTCATGTTTGATTCATTGCAGGAAAAATTAACCAAAACATTAAGAAACATACAGGGAAAAGGCAGACTTTCCGAAAGGAATATGGAGGAGACCCTCAAGGAGATAAGGATCGCTCTGCTTGAATCCGATGTCAACTACAACGTCGTAAAAGACTTTCTGGAGAGAGTAAGACAGGAATCCATAGGTCAGGATGTCCTGAATACCGTCGAACCGGGTCAGCTGCTTGTAAAGATC
>JAGACP010000025.1 GCA_017614055.1 Erysipelotrichaceae bacterium
CTGGCGGCTTCTCTTGCCACTGAAGCTCTCTGTATCTTCTTGATCAGCTGTATGGCCGTCTCTTTGTTTTCATGCAGATAATATGTAAGCTGCTCCGATACGACGCTGTCTACGGCAGATTTGGCTTCCGGAGTACCCAGCTTGCCTTTGGTCTGCCCCTCGAACTGCAGTATCGATTCAGGTATCGAACAGGAAATGATCGAAGTGAGCCCTTCCCTGACGTCGCTTCCTTCGAAGTTTTTGTCTCTTTCCCTGAGAAGCCCTGTCTCCCTGGCGAATTCGTTGATGACTTTGGTGAAGGCCGTTTTGTAACCTATCTCGTGCGTACCGCCGTCTCCGGTCCTTACCAGATTGACGTAAGAGAAAGTATTCTCCTGATATCCGTCGGTATACTGGAAGGCTATGTCGACGTTTATGCCGTCCTTCTCACCCGAGAAACATACCGTATCATGCAGGACATCCTTGTCTTCATGCAGATAATCCATGAAAGCTCTAAGTCCATCATTGTACAGGAAAGACTTCTCCTCATGAGTCCTGTTGTCTCTTACGGTTATCTGTACATTCCTCAGAAGGAATGCCTCTTCCTGTGCCCTGTCAAGGATGGTCTGATAATTGAATGTCGTGGTCTGGAAGATCTTCTTGTCGGGCATGAAAGTGACCTTCGATCCTGTCCTGTTGGTATTGCCTATCTCCTGCAGTCCCGAATTCTTCTTTCCGCCTTTCTCGAAGCGCATCAGATATCTTTTCTTGTCCCTGCAAACTTCGACTTCCAGCCATTCCGAAAGAGCGTTCACGACGGAAGCTCCGACGCCGTGCAGACCTCCGGCTGTCTTGTATCCTCCGTCCTGTGAGAATTTTCCTCCGGCATGGAGAACAGTGAAAATTACTTCCAGTGTGTTCTTTCCCGATTTATGTCTTCCGACCGGCATGCCTCTTCCATAGTCGGTTACCGTGCATGATCCGTCGGCATTTATCTCGATGATTATCTCGTCTCCGAAACCGTTCAGGGCTTCATCGATCGAGTTGTCTACGATCTCCCACACCAAATGATGCAATCCCCTTGCATCGACTGATCCTATGTACATTCCCGGTCTCTTCCTTACGGCTTCGAGACCTTCCAGAATTTCGATGCTGGAATCATCGTAGACCCTAGTCATAACCTATCAAATTATAACATAATCACATGCCCGTGATATAATCACTTATAAGATGAAAAGCGTCATTCTGTACATATTCATGGCATATCTGATCGGCTCCGTTCCCTGGGGTCTGATCATCGGAAAAGTCTTCTTCGATACGGACATCAGAGACTACGGTTCAGGCAATCTGGGAGGCACCAACGCCGGACGCGTACTGGGCTTTCCGATAGGCCTTGCGGTCATATTCCTTGACGGTTCAAAGGCTCTTCTGGCCATGTATATCGTGAATAAAATAATGCCGGGTATCGAACAGTACGTAGGTCTTGCGGCATGTCTGGGACACTGCTTCCCTGTCTTTGCGGGGTTCAGGGGCGGCAAGGCCGTTTCTTGCACCTACGGCTATCTGCTGGGTCTCGGTCTGTTCGTCACGCACAACATCGTTCTTACATTCCTGGTGCCTGTCCTGTCGTTCTTCATGATCCTGTATCTGAGCAGGATGGTGTCTCTGTCATCGATGCTGTCGGTACTTATCGGCGCTCTTGTCATCACTTTTTTCGTAGACAGAAACATCGGTCTGCTGGTCCTGTTCCTTGCGATGTTCATAATATACAGACACAGGGCCAACATAAAAAGGATAATCGAAGGAAAAGAATCGAAAGTATTCGTCAAGAAATAAAAAAGACTGTATCACTGAGATACAGTCTTTTCATATATTCCGTAATCCAGATTACTGACCCATCGATTTCATGATGGCTCTGATCTGTGCCTCGGATGGTTTTCTGCCCATCTGCTGATACATCGCACGGATCATTTTCTCATTGATAGGAGGATTCTCCTTGAGCTGCTTCTCGAAGCTGCTTCTTGTCACGAAGAAAGAGATGGCTGCTCCGATGACTCCGCCCAGAACGAAATACAGAATAGAAAACCAAAAATTATTCATAACATACCTTCCTTTGTTCCAATCAGACCTAATGGGTGAGAAATTTCCCTCTTCTCATAAAGGTGGGCCGCCTGCGGAAGCCTTCAGGATCCCTACTTAAAGGTCTTCAACTCCGGTATCCGACTCCGACAGTCCGTAAATATCGTGTAGGAATTTCATTGTATTCCCATTAGGTAATTTAATTATATTGACAATAAATCGATAAATACAAGTCTTGACAATCCGTTCAGGATTTGTTAGTAGAAAACGGCTTCATGATGTTGCGGTAGACGTCTTTCAGCGTGTCTATCTGAGCCTGCGTAGGCTCATAGTCGAAGTCCAGATCGTCGTAGCAGATCTGTCCCATCTGAGGCTTTCCGTTGATGACGGTGAACACATGAGGCGTAAGAAGCACTTTCTCACCTTCCTCGTTTTCCGAAAGGATATCGCTGAGATATTCTTTCATCCTGTCCATTATCTCCTGAGTCAGCGGTTCAGCTTCGTTGTATGCGTCGATATAGTATACCGTGACATCCAGTTCCTGAGCAACTTCGTTGATGTAACGGCATACCTTCTGGCAGCAGTTGCAGTTGCTTCTGCCCAGATAGAATATAGCTGAGGACTTATTGTCTATGACATTGAACAGCTGGCTGATGCCGACAAGCCTGAAGTTGTGGTTTGTAGAAGACACTCCGGGATAAGCGGACATGTCCACCTTGTCTGAGACGATGTCGTAGGTATACTGCGGAGTATCCTTGGTACCGCTGCACGAACACAGCATCAGTATGCACAGCAGACAAAGAAGTTTCTTCATCATATCGTGGTTACCTCGATGGTATCGAAGACTTTCTCGATCTCTTCTCTTGAACCCATGCCTTCCGACATCGTATTTGCGATCGATGCCGCATTGGCGTATCTGAACGATTCGACGGTATCGGCAGCTCTGATCACTCCATAGATGAAACCAGCGACCATCGAGTCTGCGGA
>JAGACP010000026.1 GCA_017614055.1 Erysipelotrichaceae bacterium
CTGTTCAGGATGACGGGAATAGACAAGAATCTCAACGACTGCAGCTACGAGGAGCTGCAGCAGTATCCTCTTCTTGATACGAAGGAGACGATACCTCTGTTCTCCGATGTGCTCAAGCTGCTCAAGCCGGAGACACCGCTGGTCATCGAGATCAAGGAAGAAAGAAGATATGTCGAGGTCACGAAGATGACCGTCGAGATGATGAAGGATTACGACGGACTCTACAACATGGAATCGTTCAATCCGCTGGTCGTCAAGTATCTTAAAGACAACTATCCGCAGATCATCAGGGGGCAGCTTTCCTACGACTACATCCACGATGAAAAATCAAAACTTCCGAAGATCATGAAGTTCGTGCTGACGTACTTGCTGCTGAACTGTTTCACCAGACCCGACTATGTGGCCTACGACTGCGAGAATATGAAAAACCTGTCCTTCAGGATAATCTCGAGACTTTATAAAGCCGAATGCATCGCATGGACCGTAAAGTCGCAGGAAAAGCTTGAAGAATGCAGGAAGTACTATCAGTCCTATATTTTCGATTCCTTCATTCCAAAGTAACTAATCGGAACCGCACTGTTCTTTCGCGTATGCCAGCATCTCGTTGAATCTTTCGAGATCCATGGCTCCTGCGGCATAGAGAATGAACTTGCCTTCAGGCGATACGACATATGTCGTAGGATAGCCGGTTATGCCGCAGTAATAGAATAAGATGCCTTCAGTATCATTGATCGTTTCGACAGTGATACTTTTTTCTTTTACGAATTTCTCTATCGCATCGTTTGTGTATTCGTTCTTCGGCGACATGACATAGAAACACTTTATTTCGTCGTTTTTTGAGAACTCCTCGTATATCGGGATCTCCTCGGCGCAGTAGGTGCACCATGTCGTCGTGAAGTTCAGGAAGATGAACTGTCCCTTATAATCCGCAAGTCTTACCGTTTCTCCGTCGGTATTTAAAAACTCATGACTGATCAGATACTCCTGTATGTCCTCGGAACTGTTGGAGGCAGGTCCGTCATCCGTCCCGACAGTGTTTAATTCCTTGTATCCCGCGATCGTCCTTGACGCACTGAAGATCATGTATGAACCGAAGCAGATCATGATCAGACCTGCGGCGATCAGCGTGTACTTCATTATGTTTTTATATCTGTTTATCAGGTTGAGGATGGTCGAAGTGAAAAGACCCGTGACGATGAAAGGTATCACGAATCCCAGACCGTAGACGATGATGTACATGTAGTCGTTCGATGTCGTCGCCAGCAGGATGGCGTTCGCCAGCATCGGTCCGATGCACGGCGACCAACCCAGCGAGAATACGAATCCGAGCAGGAAAGCCTTGAGAAGATTCATTCCCTCCGTCAGGGAATTCATCTTCAGCTTAAGTTCTTTCTCCAGTATGTCTATATGGATGACTCCGGTCTGATGAAGACCGAATACTATCAGCAGCGTTCCTCCGATGATGGAGATGATCTCGCTGTATCTTCCGACATAGCTTCCCAGAAGGCTTGCGGTCAAAGACAGCAGCACGAAGGTCAGGCAGATGCCCAGCACGAAGAAAAGCGTCATGATAAAGACATGAAGCCTGTTGTACGTCACATTGCCTTCTTCGTCCGTTTCCTTGCTGTCGCCTGCCAGATACGATACGTATAGAGGTATCAGCGGCAGTACGCACGGCGAAAGGAACGAAAGCAGTCCTTCCAGAAATACGCCGAGCAGATCCATGTTATCTCAGGAATATCAGTACGATGACACCCAGCAGTATGCGGTAGATGCCGAACAGGGTGAAAGTGTTCTTCTTTATGTAGTCCAGGACGAACCTGATCATGAACAGTGAAACGATGAAGGCGCTCACGCATCCTGTGACAAGCACGATGATGTTGCCGAAAGTCATAGGCAGCGCATACTTGAGAAGTTTCATGAGGCTGGCGCCCGCCATGACAGGGATCGCCAGTTCGAAAGTGAATTCGACGGCCGTCGTGCGCGCTATTCCCAGCAGCAGAGACGCAATGATGGTCGCTCCTGATCTTGATACGCCCGGGAATATGGCGGCCACAAGCTGCGCAAGACCGATGATCAGAGCCTGCAGATAAGTTATCTGCCTGGTCGAAGTGATGGCGGCTTCCTTGCCTCTCAAGAGACCTTCGACGACGATGAACAGGAAGCCCACAAGGATCAGGGCGATGCCGATGATCGTCATCCTGTTTTCCTTCGTTACGAAAGTGAACACGTCGTCCAGCGCAAGTTCATATATTATTGCTGGAAGACATGCGATGATTATCTTTATCCACAGGAAGAACCTGTCTTTCTTGACATATGAAAGGATTCCGTTTCCCAAAGGCTTGTTCGACTTTCCGAACGGGAAGATCTTCTTCCAGAACAGAAGCAGCAGAGCCAGGATGGCACCCAGCTGTATGACCACTTCGAACACTTCATAGAACTCTTCGCTCACATCCAGCGGAAGGAAGATGTTCAGTATGTCCATGTGCGCAGTCGAAGAGATAGGCATCCATTCGGTTATGCCTTCGATTATTCCAAAGATGATCGCCTTGATAAAGTTCATGGTATTCCTCCTGATTTATTCATTGGTCAGACTGTATCTGTAGAAAGTCTCCAGGGCGATCTTCGTCGCCGTTTCGATACAGTCGGATAATATAGGACTGTTCTTGTCTTCGTCCCTGCCGGTATAAAGATTCGCAGCGCAGGCGCAGATCGTCGCAGCCTTGAGATCCCTAAGATGTGAGATCGTATATATCACGCTCGATTCCATCTCGACGTTCATGCATCCGAGTCTGTGACACTCATTCACCCATTCCTCGTCCTCGGCATAGAAAGCGTCGTCCGAGCAGGTTATCCCCGTCTTTACGGAATGTCCGCCCGCCATCTCTTCGGCGGTATCTATCAGAAGACTTGTCAGTTTCAGATCGGGAACTGCCGGGAAGCTTTCCGGAACATATCTTCTCGAAGTCCCGTCCTGCTTGTATACGCCGGTGCTTATGCACAGATCGCCGGGTCCCACATCGTCCCTGATGCCTGCGCAGGTCCCCAGACGAATAAATTGTCTGGCACCGATATTCGCCAGTTCCTCGACGGCTATTGCCGTAGAAGGACAGCCCATTCCCGTGGATACCACGCTTATCTGCAGTCCCTTGTATGTACCGGTCCAGGACTTGTGTTCCCTTTTATGGTTGAGCAGCCTCGCATCGTCCAGATAAGAAGCGATGATGTCCGTCCTGAACGGATCTCCCGGCAGGATGACATATTCTCCGACATCC
>JAGACP010000004.1 GCA_017614055.1 Erysipelotrichaceae bacterium
CGTAAGATACAGAAGACTTCAGAAGAATGAAGTCCTTTGCCGCGAGAACGACATCTGCGGATATGTGGGGATAGTCGTCAAAGGAAAACTGTCCATCGTATCCTATCTCTCCGATGGAAAAGAAGTCATATACAACGAACCCGGGGAAGACGACATGTTCGGAAACAATCTGATCTTCTCTTCCAGTCCCTACTACAAGGGTGACGTCACAGCGTCTGTCGAAAGCGAGATAGCGATCATATACAAAGACGATCTCACATATATGCTGCAGAACAACAAGGATTTCCTCGTCTCATACATGGCGATACAGTCCGACTTCGCCAAGGATCTCAACGACAGGATAAAGCTGCTGGCCATCGATTCGGCCGAAGAAAGACTGCTTTTCCTTCTTCATAAAAATGACAATCTCATCAGATACGATTCTATAACATCGCTTGCCAGAAGCCTCTTCATCGAAAGAGAGACCCTTTCAAGACTTCTGAGCAGGATGGAGAAAGACGACAGGATCGTCCGTGTTGATTCGACGATTAGATTGCGATAATATTTCAAGAAAAGAGGTGACGCTATGTATTCATTCGAAAACGACTATTCCGAAGGCGCATGTCAGAAAGTCCTGGATTATCTTGTCGCGCACAACCGCGTACAGACGCCGGGCTACGGCATCGACGAGTATTCCGAAAAGGCTCAGGATCTCATCAGAGACCTCATCGGAAACAAAGACGCTGACGTTCATTTCATAACGGGAGGAACTCCCTGCAACGCCCTTGCGATAAATCTCATAAAACCTTACCAGGCTGTCATCTGCGCAGCCAACGGACACATCAACGTCCATGAGACGGGAGCCGTTGAAGCTACGGGGCACAAGATCCTGGCGACCGAAGGAAAAGACGGCAAGATACTGCCGGAAGAGATAGAAAAAGTCGTTTTGTCGCATAACGACGAACACATGGTATCGCCGAAGATGGTGTTCATCTCCAATGCCAGCGAATATGGAACGATCTATTCGAAGAAAGAACTCACCGACATCAGCGGGATGTGCAGGAAATACGGTCTTTATCTTTATCTGGACGGCGCAAGACTGGGCAACGCTCTGACCGCGAAAGGCAACGATCTGACCATCGAAGACATAGCAAAACTCACCGATATCTTCTACATCGGCGGCACCAAGAACGGCGCACTGCTTGGAGAGGCGATGGTCATCATCAACGACGATCTCAAACCTGACTTCAGATACTGCATCAAGAGACAGTGCTCGATGCTGGCAAAGACCAGGATAATCTCCCAGCAGTTCATCGCGCTGCTTGAAGACGATACGTATCTGAACAACGCCAGGAACGCCAACGAAAAAGCCCAGGCACTTAAAAAGATCCTTGCGGATCATGGCATAGAGATGTTCATGGATTCCCCTACAAACCAGATCTTCCCGATACTGGAAGACGGTCTGGTCGAGAAACTGAAACAGAAATACAGATTCATCGAATGGGGAAGATACGACGACAGCCATACGACGGTGAGACTGGTGTGCTCATGGATGACGGAAGATGAAGTCATCCGGGAGTTCGCCGAAGACATCGACGCTTATATGAACTAAAAACGCAGGTCATTGACCTGCGTTTCTTTTTACTTCAGTTCTTCCCTTACTTCCTTCAGACATTTTATGACGAAGTCGATATCCTCCTTCGTATGGTTTGCGCATACCTGGGTCCTTATCCTCGCCTTTCCCTTAGGGACTACCGGATAAGAGAACGACACTACGTATACGCCCTTCTCCTGCATCCTTTTGGCGAATTCTCCTGCCATCTTTTCGTCATACAGCATGATCGGCACGATAGGATGGGTCCCTTCTATGATATCGAAACCGTTCTCCTTGAGCTGTTCGCGGTAGTATGCGGTGACTTCCTCAAGATGATCCCTGAGTTCCGTGCTCTCCTTCAGCATGTCGAAGAGTTCGATGCTGGCGCCTACTATAGCAGGAGCCAGCGTGTTGGAGAACAGGTAAGGTCTGCTTCTCTGTCTGAGAAGATCGATGATCTCTTTCCTTCCGGAGGTATATCCGCCCGATGCGCCGCCCAGGGCTTTTCCCAGCGTTCCCGTTATTATATCCACTCTTCCGGTTACTCCGCAGTATTCCGAAGTGCCCTTTCCGGTCTTTCCCACGAAACCTACCGCATGAGAATCATCCACCATCACCAGAGCTCCGTATTTATCCGCCAGGTCGCATATTCCCTTGAGGTTACAGATAATGCCATCCATCGAGAAAACGCCGTCAGTGGCTATCATTTTGATCCTGGCGCCGTTTCTGTCAGCTTCGATCAGCTTATCTTCCAGATCGGCCATGTCGTTGTTCCTGTATCTGTATCTGGCAGCCTTGCACAGTCTGATACCGTCGATTATGGACGCATGGTTGAGCTCATCCGATATGACCGCATCCTGATCGCTCAGCAGTGTCTCGAACAGTCCTCCGTTGGCGTCGAAACATGAAGAATACAGTATCGTGTCATCAGTTCCCAGGAATCCGGATATCTTGTTTTCAAGGACCTTGTGGATATCCTGGGTACCGCAGATGAATCTCACGGACGCCATGCCGTAGCCCCTGTTGTCGTAGGTTTTCTTGGCGGCATCGATGAGCCTCCTGGAATTTCCCAATCCGAGATAGTTGTTCGCACACATGTTCAAGAGCTTCTTGCCGTTTTCAAGCTCTACGTAAGAATCCTGCGCGGAAGCGATCGGCGCTTCGCCTTTGAACAATCCCGCTTCCTTTATCTGTTTCACTTCATCGCCGTAATAGGCCAAAACTTCCTGTTTGTTCATAGTTCCCCCAGTTCATCCACCTTTGACCAGTCAAGGATGACTTTGCCGGACTGTCCCGACAGCATGGCGTCGAATCCTTTCTGGAAATCCTTCACATCGAAATGATGAGTAATGATCGGCTTTATGTCCAGTCCCGCTTCCAGCATCGTGGTCATCTTGTACCAGGTATCCCAGACCTTCCTGCCGTAGATGCCTTTGAGGTTGAGACCCTTGAAGATGACGCTCTCCATGTCTACCGTCGTCTCGTCAGGAAGCAGTCCCAGCAATGCGATGTTTCCGCCGTTTTTCATGTTGACTATCATCTGGTTGAGCGCTTTGGGCGAACCAGACATCTCCAGTCCGACATCGAAGCCTTCCTTCATGCCGATCTCCTTCATGACGTCTTCCAGTTTCTCGTTTCCAAGGTTCACCGTCCTTGTCGCTCCGAGCTTTTTCGCCAGGTCAAGACGGTAATCGTTGAAGTCCGTGACCACGACATGTCTTGCGCCTGAGAACTTGACGATAGCCGCCGCCATGCAGCCGATAGGACCGGCCCCCGCGATCAGCACGTCCTCGCCTAGAACGTCATATGTCAGCGCGGTATGCGTCGCATTCCCGTAAGGATCGAATATCGCATAAAGCTCCTCTTCGATGCTTTCTCTGGTCTTCCATACGTTGACATACGGTATCACCAGATATTCGGCGAATGCTCCGTTCCTGTTGACGCCTACGCCCTTGGCGTCCTTGCAGTTCTCCTTGTGTCCTTCGAGACAGTTGCGGCACTTTCCGCAGGTGATATGTCCCTCTCCCGAAACTATGTCGCCGACATTGAAGCCTCTTGCACCCGGTCCGGTCTCCACCACTTCTCCGACATATTCATGTCCGATGGTAAGACCAGGGGTGATGGTCTTCTGAGCCCACTTGTTCCACTGGTAGATATGGACGTCAGTACCGCAGATCGCCGTCTTCCTGATCTTGATCTTGACATCGTTGTAGCCTACCTCCGGGACAGGGACCCTTTTCGCCCAAAGTCCGACTTCCGGTCTTTCCTTGACCAGAGCCCACATCATATCATTATCCATCATTATTTACCTCTGTCTAAATTATAACTCACGCTTCATGTGAATATCGTGAAACATAAAAAATATCATCACAAAGATGATATGCCTCAAATGCTTTTGATAACCTGAAGACTATTTCAGTCTGAAAGACACGGATCCTTTTCCGTCTCTGCAGATAACCTTCGCCATAGCTCCGTTGATCATCGTCATGCACGGATCGGTATGACCGATATCCATCTCCGCGATCCACGGAATACCTCCAAGAGCCTTGTTCAGTGCCTGATGGTAGGTCATGACGTCGGTGTTCTCGAAGCCTATTCTTCCAAGAAGCACGCCTTTGCAGTTTCTGAACCAGCCGGCATTCCTGAACTGAAGCAACGTCAGATAAAGATCAAGAGCCGTCATCGAGAAGATGTCGAAATACCAGACGATGCCGTCATTCTCGTATCTGTCGATGAATTCATTTGTTTTGTCGAATCTTGTGCCGATAAGCTTGTTTATGACATCCAGACATCCGCCTATCAGTCTTCCTTCGATGACGGTGTCGTTTTTGCTTATCCATTTCACCGGATGATCGAAAGACTGACTTCCGTTGATGTATTCGATCATCTTGCGGTATTTCCTGAAAGATTTCTGTCTTACCAGGTTTCCTTCCAGTATATTGAAGAAATTTTCCTGCGAACGGTCTCTGTCAAATGTGAATCCCGCTCCGTTGAATCCGTACAGAGTCGCGATATCGAGATTCGTCGTCACCGTATATAGCAGGTTCGTCGGATCGGACATGCCGCAGATCCATTTGGGATTGTCTCTGATATGTTCCATGTTGACGTAAGGAAGCATCTCGTACATGAAATCCCCGCCTGCAGCGCAGATGATGGCCTTGACTTTCCTGTCAAGAACAAGCTCGTCGAGTTCCTTCCCTCTCTGTCTTGCGGTCCCTCCCCGTTCAGCGTTCTTTCTTACCGAAGCAGTCTCCTTTATCCTGTATCCCCTGCTTCTAAGTACCCTGTTTGACAGCAGAAAAGAATCCAGCTTCTTTCCCACGCCGGCACTTGGAGCGCAGATGCCTATGGTCTGATCCTTCTTGATGAACTCAGGATAAATCATATCTCGATTATACAAAAAAAGCAGACATGCCGCCATTCCTCCGCAATGATTAACGCAGTACCTTGGCGATAAGGCCTTCAATGATGTTGAACAATGAGAAGACAAGTTAAAGGCAAAAACAGGCAGACATCTACGATCTCGGCAAATGAAAAAGGAAGAGTTTCACTCAAAACCCTTCCTTCTTTCGTTTTCGGTCTTTCCTCAGGATCATTCGATCCCGGGACCGCGCAACAGTTTACACTGCCTGTTTACGCATTAAGCAGCTGGGGCTGTATGTTAAGCAAAGAGCTTGGCGAATAAACCGGCAATAATGCCCCACAGGTCGAAGTCGTTTCCGCCAAATACCAGCATCCAGTTCTGAATCGTGTTAGAGAAGAAGTAGCCGCCGAAGCCTACCAGCAGGACCATCACGATACCATTGATGAACGAAGCGATGACACAGCCTCTGACACCGCCGTATGCATTGGCAACGATCGCGGCAGTACCAGCCTCAAAGAAGCAGGTGAAGGCCAGCGGAACAACGATGCCCGGGAAGATTCCCATCGGGTTGAAGATGAGGATGGCAACAATACTGCCAGCCAGCGAGCACAGGAATCCTAATACGTTAGCGTTAGGACCATAAGGGAACAGCGTCGGGTAGTCGAGCGCAGGAATAGCGCCCGGAACCAGCTTCTCTGAGAAACCTGTGAAAGCAGGAACGATCTCAGCGATCAGCATACGGACACCTAACAGCAGTACCGTAACACCGGCGCCGAAGGTCATTGTCTTGTTGAAGAAATAAACGAATGGAGCAGTGCCGTTGAATAAGACGGCATCAGCGTTTCCGCCTAACAGTGCCGCCATTACTACGTACGTCAGGAAAATGACGATCGAGCAGATAATGGAGACTTCACGGCAGAAGTTCAAAGCTTTCGGGAACTTGATGTCCTCGGTGCTGTGTGAAGGATCGCCAACCAGTTTGGCGACACCGGCAGCTACCAGTGACAGCGGGGTCGTCGGGTGAGCCAGCGAGAAGCTGTCATCACCGGTAACCTTCTTGACCAGCGGACGCATCAGGTTCGGAGCTACGACCATATAGATGGCGGTAAAGATACCGGCGAAAATGACAAGGCCTGCGCCTTTCATTCCGGCATCGACACCGGCAGCTACGAATACGAACGGGAACCAGTAAAGCATGTGTCCGGTCAGGAACACAGTCTTGAACTTGGTGAAGCGCGCAACCAGCAGGTTGATGAAGAAACCGATCAGCATGACAAGGCCGATCTGGGTTCCGTACTGTCCGCCGATATCTACGGATGCACCAGGTGCCGGAGAATTCATGATGGCACTGAATGCATTGCCGACGTCGACAACGGCGCCCTGGATCATGCTGCTGCCCTGTGTGAGAACAAAGTAGCCGATTGCGGTCATGAACGTTCCTCTGATAACCTCAGATACGCTCTTCTTCTGAAGGACCAGACCTACAAGAGCGATAAGAGAAATAAAGATAGCGCCCTGTCCAAAGATCTGGTTGATAATAAAGTCTAGTACCGGATTCATTGATTAATCTCCTTTCAA
>JAGACP010000027.1 GCA_017614055.1 Erysipelotrichaceae bacterium
GATACGACATACAGAGTATCATCTTCATTGTCTCTGCAGACATTGAACAGAGAAGGATCGCTCATCGCATATGATTCGACTTCTCCCGTCAGACCGACATGTGAAAGCAGATCGGACAGTTTCACATGGCCGTCTCCTTCAAGGATATATTCGAGATTGCCGTAAGTGAATTCGACAGTATAGTATGAGAATCCGTCAGTCTCAACGATGGCAGTATCGCCTTCGGTCTCGACATCCAGTTCTTCGACTGTCAGTTCTTCTTCCTCTATGTGATATACCTGGGTATCAAGATTGTCGTTGTCAACATGCGCAAGAGTGAAAGATACGATGACTTTGCCATCATCCGCTGGCTGCAGTTCGTTTCCTTCTTCATCAAGTACCTTGATATCGAAAGTGTATGAAGTGGCGACATTAAGATCTCCGTCCCTAACCTCGTCAATGGCGTCCTGTATCTCATTCTCGATATTTGAAGATACTTTCTCGACAGACAGAATGGAATCTTCAGGGAATGTTCCTGCATCAGCCGTAACCTTGATGACGACATCATCGATAGTCACTTCCTGATCGAATGCGACTTCTTCAGATACATCAGAAAAATCTTCTGTTATTTCTTCAACCGTTTCAGTTAACGTCTCTTCTTCTACTGTCGTTTCTTCCTGCTGTTCAACAGCTTCCTGTTCTACGACTTCTACATACGTTTCATCATCATCTGCAGCGATAGAAAGCCTGTTTGCCGGAATGATACTGAAAAGCAGCAGCAGTGCCGTAAAAACAGTCAGCAGGTTGCGCTGCGTCTTTCTTGTCTTCATATTCTTGCTCCCATAATCAGTCTTGCACATATATTTCCTTATATTATTTTACTACAAAATAAAATATAGTCAAATAATTCAAAATTAAACTATAACTGATCATCTTCCGATATAAAAACAGGATCATGTCGATCCTGTCTGTCTGTTATGGAAATATGTAAAAACTCTATAAGTCACAGCCACCTGACAACGGTTTCTTCGGATTCATTCGCCCTTGAACCTTTGATCGCCAGTCCGTTCTCATCGACATCGGCACCTTCACACACCCTTCTGACATCTTTGATCATCGAACCCAATCCGGAACCTTCGTGGGTAGATATCACTCTGATCTTCTTTCCTGTGAAATCAAGAGCATTCAGTACCGTCTCCATTTCCGGTGCATACGTTCCCCAGTAGATTGGAGACATGATATAGACGGTGTCATATGCAGAGATATCCTCCGGAATCTTCTTTACCGGAGCGTTGCCTATCCTCTGCTTGGCTTCCCTGATGCATGTATCATAGTCTCTTGCATAAGGGTCAAGCGGTTCGACCTTGAACATGTCCGCACCGGTATGTTTCTGTACATATTCCGCAACGATCTCCGTATTGCCTTTGTCTATATACCCTACGGCATAATTCTCGTCAGCTCTGCTGAAATAAATGATAAGACTGTTCATATTATTCTCCTTCCCTGTCACCCACGTACCAGAAATCGCAGTATTCATCTCCTTTGGCTTCCGTATGCTCGCGGATAAGACGGGCATGCATGAGCGAAGCCGTGATATGGTCGAAGTCACACAGTACCGGCATTATCTCCGTATATCCGTTCTTTCTGGCGAAATCCGCAAGCGGACAGCCGATCAGATCGAAAGCCACGCCCTTTGTCCTTCCGTGAGGATTCATGCTGACGCGCCAGCTGTTTCCCCATTCTCCGCTGTCGAGCTTAATATCGGACAGCGTCTTGTATCTTTCGTATCTGTCTTTCATCCTTCTCTGTATCAGAGGTCTGTTGAAATCCAGCAAAGAACTCAGAAACGGTATCCTTTCAGGTACGTTCCCGATCATCAGTTCCTTCAATTCTTCATTACTGATGCTTCTGCCTGTTGCTTCATAGAACGCGAACACCGCCAGTGCCATGTACAGATTGATGCTTATGCTGTTCTCTTTCCCGCCGATGTCAGGCGCTTTATCCGCAAGATCCCTGTACAGTTCCATAGTCCTGTTCCAGTATGCTTCCGCATCCTTGCCGTATGTCCTGCGGTAATACTTTCTGACAGCGCTTCTGATGAAAGAAGGATAAGGTCTGTACTGTGCCATATCCTACTCTTTTCCAAGCTCCATGTATATGCTTCTAACAGGCTCATCAGGATCGATGAGATGCTCAGGCATATCTTTCCTTTCAAAGCCAAGTCTTTCATACAGGGCGATAGCCTTGTGATTCTCCGGGACCGGATCGACCCAGACCGAATCCGCGCCGTTTCTGAAGGCCTCTTGGATCGCGTATGTCAGAGCCTGCGTGGCTATTCCCTTTCCTCTTGCGAAACTGAAAAGCTTGATGTCCAGGGAAGCGCTGTTTCCGTGTTCCCTGTCGATGGAATAAAAAGCCTCTCCGCAGTAGACATCGTCTTCATATATCGAATAATGATTGCCGTAAGGTTTCAAGGAATCGATCCATTCGAGCCATTCCTTCATCGATTCATCAGTCTCATGCAGTCCGTCGGGAAAACCAACGAACTTCATGACGTCTCCGTCGGCCCACAGATTCTGGACGTTCTTAAGATCTTCAGCAGTCGTTTCTCTGATCTCTATCATCCTGCATCCTCCGTCTTAATTATACAGAAACAGGATCCCGGGATCCTGTCTGTATTACTCTTATTCTCTTGTGAGGAGTTCCTCGAGCCTCTTCTTGTACAGCTCGTTGTCTACCTCGTAGATGACCGTGCAGTTGGGCTCGGTCTTGCCGTAGTAGCCGTTCTCGAATCCCGGTCCCATTCCCGCCAGCATCCTTCCGTCATAGAAGATCACCTGGCCATAGGTCTCGTTGTGTTCCGTGCAGACATGGGACACGCATTCGCTGGAAGACACTATGACATCGCTCCAGAGCATCGGCGACAGCGATACGGCATCCGGAAGGTCTATCCTTCTCTGTCTGCCTATCGCGTAGCAGAACTGCGCCAGCTTCTCGTTGCACAGGACGGCATATTCCGCAGCCTTGGTTCCCGACTTCAGAAGTCTTTCGGTATCTTCGTCGAACCATGCCGCTTCGCTCGTGCACAGATCGTAGCCTCCCACATATACGTGCACGCCGAAGTCCATCATGACCTTGTAGGCTTCAGGATCGGCATAGACATTGAACTCGCTGACAGGCGTGGTGTTTCCTTTTCCGAATCCCGTCGTTCCCATCGTCCAGATGCACTTGAGATGTTTCATTGTTTCGGGATCTTTCATCATCGCCAGTGCCAGGTTGGTCACGGGACCGATGACGGCGATCTCTATCTCGTCAGGATA
>JAGACP010000028.1 GCA_017614055.1 Erysipelotrichaceae bacterium
AGAATTCTTTACTCCTTCAGGAGTGACATTCGCACCGCTGGTGATCAGCCTGGTGATGCGTTTGGTTTTCATCGCTGCCAGCAGACCGATGATGCCTCCGTCCGAAAAACCATAGAAAACGACATCCTTCAGATCAAGCTCATCCATGAAAGCGACATAATCGTCGGCCATCTGTTCATAATGAAGCTCGTCGACTTTGGTGCTCTGGCCATGATCGCGGGAATCGATCAGATATACCGTGAAATGATCCTTCAGGACCTCGCCGGCTTCTTCGAAGATCGTATGATCCTCGCTGTTGCCGTGGACCATCAGCAACGGTCTTCCGCTTCCCTTGACCTCATAGAACAACTGTACCCCATTGACTTCTGCAAACATATAAATACCCCCTTCATTCCTTTACCAGATCGGCTACGTCCGCCTTAAGATATCCGAGCAGATCGTCCCTGTTCACCTTAAGTCCGTATCCGTATGCACCTGCGCTTATCTCGATCACCTCGTGATTCATGACCTCGTCGTCGAAGCAGATGCCCTTATTCTTCTTCACGCCTACAGGCGTGACGCTCCCTCTTTCATATCCCACAAGCTTCAGAAGATCCTTCACATGTACCATCTCGACATTCTTCACATTGAACGCTTTGGCGCACTTCCTGAAATCAAGCTCGTCCTTCACGCTGATGACGCAGATGTACACGTCATGGTCATGGAACAGCGCAAGCGTCTTGTAGCACTCGTCCTGCCCTATGCCCAGCAGATCCGATACGGCCTCTCCCGAGAACCTGTCCTTGTCCAGATCATACTCCAGCACTTCATATTTCACCTTTGCGCTGTCCAGCATGCGCATCGCATTAGTCTTCATTATTTCAGTCCTCCCTGATACAGCGCATCAAGATCCTTCGGCAGGCTGCAGGATATCTCGATGTTGTCCTCCTTGAGCGGATGATACATCTCGATGCTCTCGGCAAACAGTCCCATCCTCCTGCACAGATCGCTCTTCACTCCGTATATCTCGTCATTGAGTATCGGATAGCCTATGCTGGAAAGATGCAGCCTTATCTGATGCGTCCTGCCCGTCTCGATCGTACACAGCAGCACGCTGTAGTCGTCCTTCCTGCTGCAGGCGACGCATCTCAGTTTCGTAACTGCGCTCTGTCCGCCTTCATGTATCACGTACTTCCCGGAGACGTGCCTGTCTTTTCCGATAGGCTTGTCGATGGTCATGATCGTACCGACATCCATCTTCCCCTTCACGAAAGCATAGTAGTTCCTTCTGATCTGTCTCTGTGAAAGCAGCTTGTCGAGAAGCGGCTGGAAGACGATGGACTTGCTGAAGACGACCAGACCTCCGGTCTGTTTATCTAATCTGTGAATAGGCAGCGCACTGACATGATTCTCGTCGGCATAATAAGACTCCACCATCTTCGTCAGAGTCAGTTCATCCCCTCCGTCGGCATGCACAAGCAGATCCTTGGGCTTGTTTACGACGAGGATTATCTCGTCCTCGTATGCCACGTCGATCTGGTTATTCACCTTTTCATAATCGTACGTCTCGGGATAAAGATTAATGTTCAGGTTTATTCCTGCGATATCGTCCTCTCTTTTGACGGGATTGCCGTCAAGACGGATGTCCTTGTTCTGGATGAGAAGATGCTGTATCTTCTTCGAAGGTATGTAGCTGTCGAAAAACTCCTGTATCGTATGCACGAACAGAGAGTCTATCCTGATATCCAGCCATGTGCCGTTGAGACTGTATTCCATCGACATTATTATATCTTATATGATGATATAATTAACTAACGAGGAAACGACATGATCACACAGATATATTCCATCCAGACGGTTGAAGAAGCACTCGACTGCATCGAAGCGGGTGCCGACTACATCGGCCTTGCCATAGACACGGGAGTGAACCTTCCCAACCAGGTATCGCTTGAAAAAGCGAAAGAGATCTTCGATGCGATTGGAGATAAAGCCAAGAAAGTTCTTATCGTCGTCACGAGATCTGACGATCCTCTTTATGAACCCATAGATTATCTCAAACCTGACGTCATCCATCTGTGCGGATACGAATATAGGGCAACGAAAGAATTCGTTGAGAAGATCAAACGGCTCCATCCGGGCATCGAAGTACTTCAGGCCATAGGTGTTGAAGACGAATCGGCGGTAGAGGAAGCTATATATTATTCCACTTTCTGTGACACCATCATCCTCGATTCCGTCGACAGGAACATCAACGGCATCGGAGCGGCAGGTTTCACCAACGACTGGGACATCGATGCGGAGATAGTCAGACAGTCAAAATGCAAGGTCATCCTCGCCGGAGGCCTTTCACCCGACAACGTAAAGGAAGCGATACTCAAGGTGAGACCATGGGGCGTAGACTCCTTCACGAAAACCAGCGACATCCTTCCCGACGGGACATCGAGAAAAAATAAAGAGAAAGTGAAAGCATTCATTCAGAACGCAAGGGAGGCGTTCGCCCTGATAAATGAGTAAAGTCCTCTGCCTCGGCGACAGCTGCGCCGACGTCATCATCCCGTATGGAGATCTCCTGGAACACAAAGACGTCCGGGCATATTTCGAATGCGGAGGAGCCTGCGCCAACAGCGCGGTGGCTCTGGGAAAACTCGATGTGGATACCGCCTTTGCGGGAAAAGCCGGAAAAGACCTCTACGGCATCACGATGAAGAAAGAATTGGAAACACACTTCGTAGATACCACACACTTC
>JAGACP010000029.1 GCA_017614055.1 Erysipelotrichaceae bacterium
AGTCCTATGATAAGCAGGATGATGATCTTACTGAGCGTTCTTCGCATAGTTGTCCAGGATGTTCGTATCGAAGGAATAAGTCTTCTTTTCCCTCTTGCTGTAACGGGCAAGGGCGTTCTTTATGAGCTCCTCGCATTCGTTCTCGAAGCTCAGACCGACTTCCTTCCAAAGATAGAAAGCAAGCGAACCGGGGATGGTGTTGATCTCGTTGCAGTAGACCTTTCCCGAACCATTGTCGATCATGAAATCGATCCTGACGCAGCCGTAGGAATTCAGGATCCTGAACACCTTCTCTGCCGTCTCGGTTATCGTCTGTTCCTGCTTTGCCGTAAGCTTGGCAGGGACTTTCCTTATCGTTGAAGCCATGCCCTTGGAAGCGGTCTTGCTGCCGGTCTTGACGCCGGTCTTCTTGGCTCCCTTGGCTCCGTTAGGCTGATACTTCTTGTCGAAATCCAGGAAACCGTTGGTCACTTCCTCGATCGCGCTAGTCCTGCACGTATCATTGGTGCCGATGACCGCGATGTTTACTTCCTTGAGATCCTCTATCATATGCTCGACCACGACCTTGAAGTCATAGTTGAGACACTCTTCCACCTTTTCCCTGAATTCCTTCTGACTCTTCACGACCTGTATGCCGATGGAACTGCCCAGGTTGGCAGGCTTGGCGATCAGAGGGAATCCGATCTTCTTGGCCTGTGCAAGATAATCTTTGTAGCCATCTTCGAAATCATGGCCGTAGATCACGAAATAATCGACCATCGGTATGCCCTGGGCCTTGAATATGTCCTTCATGACGGCCTTGTCCTGGCCTACCGCTCCTCCCAGCACATCGCAGGAAGTGTAAGGTATGTCAAGCATCTGCAGGAAACCCGCAAGCGATCCGTCTTCGACATTGGTGCCATGCACCACCGGGAAAGCGACATCGATGACATGTTCCTTCTTCGCAAGCCCCTTGATCGTCTTGACCTTCACGGCATTTCCGTCCCTGTAGATCGACACTTTATCAAGTGCCGAGGCAGGATCGTTCAGGAAAGACGAATAGTTTGCCAGATCGAAAAGCCTGTCTCCGACAAAGAATTCATTGTCCTTGGAGATGTATATTGGCAACACTTCGTATTTGTCCGCATCGAGCGCGTGGATCACCTGATTCGCGCTTATGCAGCTGATCTCATGTTCGGTAGATTTACCGCCGAAAAATACTCCAACCCTTATTTTCATAACATTTCCATTCTATCACTTTTAGACACTGAACGCATCAGGCAGATCGTTTTCCAGAAGGATGGTATCCTTAGGCGTGAAATGGGCATAGACGTAGCCGAAAGCCTGCTTCACATCGTCGAAGACGAGTACCTTTTCTTCATCGAAACCGGCATCCTTCAGGCCTTCCATTATAGGCGCGGTCTGCTTCCTGCCGACAAGCAGGACATAGTCCGCCCTGTCTTTCATGTATCTGCCGAATTCCCTGTTTATCTCGCTCTGCTTCTCGCCAAGATCGATCATTCCCGGAGTGACGATCACTCTGTTTCCGTCCATCATTTCAAGGACATCGAGAGCCATCTTCGATCCTGCAGGATTGGAATTGAAGGCGTCGTCGATGAAAGTCAGCCCGTTGATCTGTCTGACTTCAAGACGGTGTTCCACCTGCCTTACGCCGGAGACATTCTTCACGATCTTCTTCATGTCAATGCCAAGCTCCACGGCTATGGCGATGCCCAGAAGGATGTTGGTGATGTTATGCTTCCCCAGAAGGACCGTACTGAAACGGTAGTTCTTTCCCCCGTATACGACGGTGAAGGTGCTTCCTTTCTTCGTATATTTCACATCGGATGCGACGAAATCCGCATCCTTGCTGTCGATGCCTACGGATACGACCTTGCAGGTGTTTCTTATCCTGTAGTTCCTGATATACTCGTTGTCCAGATTGATGAATCCCGTACCGTCTTGAGGAAGCATCTCTATCTCCTGCATCTTCTCATTGATGATGTTTTCGATGCTGTGGAAAGTCGCAAGATGCTGCGGACCTATGGAAGTCACCACGCCGTAGCGCGGCTTGACGAAATCCATCAGATAGGAGATGTCCCCTTTCTTGTCCGCTCCCATCTCGCAGACGAAGACTTCGTGTATCGGCTTCAGCTGTTCGCGTATGGTCCTCGTTATGCCCATCGGCGTATTGTAGGACGCCGGGGTGATGAGCGTATAGAAATCATCCGAAATGATGTCGCTGATGATGTTCTTGGTCGAAGTCTTGCCGTAGGAACCGGTGATGCCGATCTTCACGATCTGATCCATTCCCGAGATGATGTCCCTTGCTTCATTCTCAAAACGCTTCTTGACCAGATGCTCGAGCGGGGCGGTAAGAAGTGCCATGATGTAGATCAGAAGATAAGGGACTATCATCATCAGTATGCCGATGATGTCCGCCTTGAAAATATTCATGAACGCAAGGATCGACAGGATGACGAGAACAGTCATGAAGACGATCTGCCTCTTGACCCTGTTTGTCAGCACGAGATCCTTGATGTAGGTCCTTTTCGACTCCGCATAAAGAAGATATATCGCAAAGCACGCCGTCACAAGCAGACACAGCAGTTCGCCATATCTTCCCGCAAGCGTACCGATGGCCAGCACTGTCACCGCATAGATGAACCCGTATGAAAGCCTGAGATTGTTCTTGCTGAAAAGCCACTTCGTATAGCGGTAAAGCTCATAGCGGTTCTGCTGGAACATGTGCAGGGCATGCTTGCAGAAAACAAAACTGAACGATCCGAAAACCGCCAGATAAAAGACTGTGGATATGAGATCATGATTACCTGTCATAATCGCTCCTCAGGAATGCATCCAGTACCAGATCGAAACGTCTGGCTTCGTTGATATAGGCATAATGGTCATCGTTCTCAAAGATTACGAGTGTCGCATTAGGCATCTTCTCTTCCATGATCCTGCCCTTATACAACGGAGTAGCCTCGTCCTTCTCGCCGAAGACCAGCAGCGTCTCCACATCGATATCCTTGAGCAGAGGGGTTATGTCTTCATTGACTACCTTCACGAATGTCTGTCTCATCACTCCGCTGGTGTTGCGGTAGTCTTCGCTTCCCGCGTTCTTCTCGAGATCCTTTCTGAATTTCTCGAAAGGCTTGAGACTCAAAACCTTCTTTGCCAGCTTGTATGAATAGACCTTCACGTAATACGAGAGTCCCCTTCTGTCCCTGACTCCCGCCGCACCTGTAAGCACCATCTTGTGCACGGGATGTTTGAGCGCATATCTCAGCGCTACGCGGCAGCCGAAAGAATGGGCTATGATGATCGGCTCCTCAATCTTTTTCTTCACCGCGAACTTGTATAAAAGATCGGCATAGTCGTCCGTATCCCAGGGGACAGGAGGCTCGCTGGACTGTCCGAAACCGGGAAGATCGAAATTGTACACGACGAAATGAGACTTCAGAAAATCCGAGATGAAAGCCATCATCTCCATGTTCTGACCCCAGCCGTGCAGAAGCATCACCGCCCTGCCGCTTCGTCCCTGTCTCTCATAGCTGAGACTGATGCCGTCTATGTTCAAAAGGCTCATGTTTCAATTATACTACCCTTCCTGCTTTTTCTTTTCTTCGGGAGCTTCTTCATCTTCCTGGCCGTATAGATCCTGAAGACGACGCCTTCGCTCATGTTTTCTCCGGTGACCGTGTAGCCGTATGTCTCGACGACTATCTTGACGATCGAAAGACCCAGACCGAACTTTCCTTTGTTTCCTTTTTCGTATGGCTTGAACAGCTTGTCGAGACGGTCTTTCTCTATCTCCGGACCGTCGTTGTACACTTCCAGGAGATTGTCCTTCAGCGTGATGACGACCTTGCTCTTGGCGTAGCGCAGGGCGTTGTCCAGAAGATTCTCGACGACGACGCGCCACGGTTCCTCCTCTCCGTGGAAATAGACGTCCGAATCGATGTCGGTCTTTATCTTGACGTCGTTCCTGAGCACCTTGGCCGCGAGGATGACTTTTCTGATGATCGGTTCCATCCTGAGGTTCAGGATGTTGTCCCCGTTGTCCTGAAGATAACCCATCTTGTTGTAAGTGATCAGGGAATAGACTTTCTTCTCCAGCCTGTCCGCATTCTCGATGATGACATCGACGCTCTTTTCGAGAGTATCGTAAGGATATACGCCGTCCTTGATGGATTCGGAATACGACTTGATCGTCGATACCGGCGTCTTGAGGTCATGCGAGATGTTCTGGACCATTTCGTCGCGGATACGCTGCTGCTGCTCCAGCTCCTCGTTCATACTGGTGAGAGCTTCGGCGACTTCTCCGATCTCGTCGTATCTTTCGACGTTGAGCGAAGCCTTCTCGCCGCTTTTGATCTTGTTTATGTACGACTTTATCTGGTCAAGCGGCCTGATCAGCGACATGATCCAGATCAGGATGAAAGCTATCAGCGCCAGCATGACATAGAAAGTCGCGTTGATGACGCCGCTGAACAGAGCGTTCCTGAACTCGTCCCTGAAGTTGTTCTTGGCGATCGATATCAGCCGGAAATCATTGTCGAAACTGACGATGGAATAGACTATGAGGTTATTGTCCAGCACGTAGCTGCTGTCGATGCGTCCGTCGCCAGGTTCCTTGTCGATGCTTTCAAGCATCTGCGCATACTCTTCCGGAACCGAATTGAGGAATCTCTTCGAGACGCTGTTGTAGACGAAATGCACGACGTTGGATTCGTTGAGACTTTTCCTGGTCTCGAGATATTCGTCCTGCGAACGGTGGATGTACGTGTACATCTGGGTATTGACGAAACTGTCGATGTTGGTGTTCAGGAAAGAGAATATAAAAAACACCAGTACCGCGAAAGTTATGAAAGCGATCGACAGGAACTGCTGTATCAAAGTGAAATTACTCAGCCAAATGCGAATCCTTTTCATCCTAGCCTGTATCCGAAACCGTAGATCGTCTGGATGTTCATGTCAGGAAGCTTCTTCCTTAGCCTTCTCAGCGTATCGTCGACGACACGGTCCGAACCATAGTAGTTCTCATCCCAGACTTTCTCCAGGATCTGCTCGCGCAGGAACGCGGTCCCCCTGTTCCTGACGAAAAGCATCAGCAGATCGAATTCCTTCGTGGTAAGTTCGATGATCTCATCATTTTTCCTTACCGTGCGCTGATTCTCGTCTATCTCGTAACCGTTGATCTCGATCTTGTCGTCTTCCTTGTATACGCGCTTGATGATGTTGTTGACTCTCAGAACGAGTTCCTTGGGAGAGAAAGGCTTGGTGATATAGTCGTCGGAACCCTTCTCCAGACCGATGATGCGGTCGAATTCCTTGTCTCTGGCGGACATGAAGACCACCGGAAGATGCTCCTTCCGTTCCTTGATGGCCTCGATCAGATCGAAACCCGACTTGTCGTCCAGCATGATATCCAGGATCCACAGATCGCAGTAGTCGTCGATGTGCGAATACGCGCTGTCGAACGTCAGATAAGAATTGACGACATATCCTTCCTTCTCCAGATAGGATCTCACAAGTTCATTGAGATCCTTCTCATCTTCAACGATATTGATTATCCTTTTCATGTAATCATTATAAAACAAAAGAGGCTATGCTGTATAACCCCTTTGTCTGATCATATCTATGACTTCATATACATATTTCTGACAGAGCTCGTCGCTCTCGGCCTCGACCATGACTCTGATCAGCGGCTCGGTTCCCGACGGTCTCACCAGGATCCTGCCGTTGTTTCCGAGTTCGTCGGCGATCTCCTGTATCTTCGCCTTGATCGTCTCGTCGGTCAGGACCTGATTCTTGTCCTTGACTCTCTCGTTTATCAGAAGCTGAGGATAGATCTTCACCTCGCTTACGCATTCCTTCAGCGATTTTCCGTATTCGGTGATTATCTTCAGCACCAGCAGGGCTGTCTTCACGCCGTCTCCGAAGAAGCAGTCTCCGGTATAGATGATGTGTCCGGACTGTTCTCCGCCGATGACGTAGCCGTTTCTCACGAGCGAATCGCAGACATTCTTGTCGCCTACCGGCGTGATGTCGGATTCGATGCCCAGCTTCTCCAGAGCCTTGTACAGGCCGATGTTGGACATGACGGTCGTCACCAGCTTGTTTCCGCTCAGCTGTCCTTTTTCCTTGAGATATTTCGATATCAGATACATGGCCTTGTCTCCGTCGACCACGTCTCCGTTCTCATCTGTGAAGAGTACTCTGTCGGCATCGCCGTCGAAGGCGAATCCCAGATCGAAGTCATGTTCCCTGACAAAGTCCTGCAGCATCTCCAGATGCGTAGAGCCGCAGTTGTTGTTGATGTTGGTGCCGTTCGGACTGTCGTTGATGTAAGTCATATCTCCGCCCAGTCTGTCGAACACGCCCTTTGCGGTGTAGCAGCTCGAACCGTTGCACAGGTCGACGCAGATCTTCAGTCCGGAAAGATCCAGATCATAGGCATCAAGCAGCCATTCCTGGTATGTTCTGACGGCGCTGCTGTAGTCCACTATCTTTCCCGCTTCGCCGGTCTCGATGCCCGTCGGATCGTCTATGTATGCTTCGATGGCCAGTTCAAGCTCGTCGCCGATCTTGAAGCCGTCATTCGCGAATATCTTGATGCCGTTGTCGGTATAAGGATTGTGCGACGCGGAGATCATGATACCGCAGGAGAACTTCTCGTTCATCGTGGTGTATGCCAGACACGGAGTCGAGCAGTATCCCAGCAGATAGACGTCGCATGAAGACTCGCTGATGCCTCTGCACAGATCTTCCTCGAATCCCTTCGAAGACTGTCTGGTGTCCATGCCGATGACGATCCTTCCGTGCTTGAAATGATCGCCGACATACTTGCCTATGTGATAGACAGTCTCGCTCGTAAGTGTTTCGCCCGCCTTGCCGCGGATCCCGTCAGTTCCAAAGTATTTTCCCATTATTGATTAGCCTCTACTACTGTGATGTTTATCATCGACTTATCCAGCGTCAGATTGACGTATGGATGATTGCGTATCGTCGCATAAAGCTGCAGGTCGTATGTGCCCGGCTCTTCAGGCATCTCGAAATAGACTTCGATGTCGTCCCTGCTGATGGTCTCGAGATTGCTCTCGGAACCGGATATCGTAACGCTGACGCTCGTCGAATCGATGTCGGAGATCGCCAGGTTGTTGTAGTTGTTGTGGGCGTTGAGCGGAAGATCGTCGACCGTTATCGTCGAAACGGTAGCCAGAGAGACTCTGACGTTGACGACGGTGACGTCGCTGGCGCTGACGCCGTTAGGCAGCACGACCGGAAGCATGATGTCTTTATCCACGTTCTCGGTAACGCTGGCCATGTCGAAATTGACGTAGACTTCGCTTATAGTGTTCAGCACGCTTTCAGGAGCGTAGATCCTCGTCGTCTGATAGTCGATGATCTGTGCGGTGTCTATCGCCAGTCCCACAGGGACCTGTCCGATCGGATTCAGCACGATAGGAACCTCGATGCTCGGAGAAGACATGTGGACGGATGCGACCACCGTACCAGGGACTATCTCCGCGCTGACCGCCTGTCCGTTCCTGTCGTAGGCGACAAGCGGAGCCTCGATCGTGAAGTCCTCGGTCTGTCCGCTGACATCGATCAGCGCCTTGACCATCGCGATGGAATTCAGCGTATCCTGCGATGCCCTGATGTTTATCTTCGTGCCCTGGGCGAAAGTAGGTTCGCTCAGGATGTATCTTGAATCCATCTGGTTCTGGTTGATGAAATCATATGAAAGATCGAACTGGATCGTAGTTTTCTTCTTCAGCGAGACCGTTACCTCGCTTGGAGATACGATCGTCGAGACATTGTCTCCGTATCCCATGGCATTGAGCTTGACGGTATGTGTGCCTTCCGTATAGCCTTCAAGATCCACCTGGCAGTAGCCCTTCTTGGTGGCGGCGTTGTTGACGTTGGCCGCATCGCCGGTGATCACTATCTCGCACGCTGTAGGAAGACCCGAAAGCTCGAATGTCTCGGAATTGTAGCGGGCATTTATCGAAACGTTGGAAAGGACCTTTGAGCTTGAAAGCGTGTTGCTTGAGCTGTCGTAGGTCGCGACGAAATAAGCCAGACAAGCCAGCAGGAAAGCGAAGAATCCCACATACTTCGAAGAGAAGAAGAGACGGTCGATCAGCGAAGAGATCCACCTGAAAAACTTCAGGATGTTCTCCTCCACCGTTTCATACTGCCCCCTGCTGTTCCTGGAAGCTATCTGTTTCGCTCTTTCCAGTTTTTCTTCGGAATTGTTCTGTGTCATCGTTTTCCTTCCTTCAGGTTATCTTCGATAAGAAAACTGTCGTCATAGTCCATGAGCTTCGACGTACCCGTATTCTCATATTTTCTTCTGTTGTTTACAGGGACCTTCATGTCAGGCCCGCCGTTTCTTGCTTCTTCGCCGTTCAAAGCATTCTTGCTTCTGAACAGAGACAGTCCGGTCTTCGCGTCCTTCCTGTCTTCGGCGTTTCCGTAATTCTCGTTTCCGTCTTCCTCGATGACCAGCGGTCTGCGCTTGCGGGTATCCTTCTCGATCAGAGTGACATCGTTGAGGATGACTCTTCTGAGATAATCCCTGAGCTGCTTCTCATCAACGGAGAAGATCCTGCCGTTCTCGGCTATGGATATCGCACTGGTCTCTTCCGATACGACGATCGTCAGAGCATCCGATACTTCGGCGATGCCCAGCGCCGCCCTGTGCCTTGCGCCGTAGCGCGAAGACAGATTGACGTTTGTAGGCGGGAAGTAGGCGCTTGCGCATGCGACCTTGTCGCCCTGTATTATCACGGCACCGTCATGCAGCGGAGTGGTCGTCATGAATATGGAACACAGAAGTTCCTTGCTGACTTCCGCATTGACGCTGATGCCTGTCCTTATGTAATCCTGAAGAGACTGCGACTGTTCGATGGTGATGAGAGCTCCAACTCTTTCCTGGGACAGGGTGACGGTAGCCTCATACAGCTGCTCGACCAGGTTCTCTTTCTCGTTTGCCAGCAGCGAAGATATCCTCGAGAAGGCGTTGGACTTGCCTATCTTCTCAAGCAGTCCCCTTATCTCCGGCTGGAAGATGATGATTATCGCCAGCAGGCCCCAGTTGATGAACAGGTCCGTGAAGTAAGTCAGAGTCGAAAGACCCAGCAGTTTCGCCAGTCCGTTAACGACGACTATCGCGATTATTCCCTTGAATATCTGGACCGTTCTGGAGTTGTTCCTGATGACCTTTATGGCATAGTAAAAGAGGAACCACATGATCGCTATGTCTATAACGACCCTGAACACCGAC
>JAGACP010000030.1 GCA_017614055.1 Erysipelotrichaceae bacterium
ACAGTGTCGTCATGTACATGATCGTCGTCCCTGGAGGAGAACACTCGGGATAGGCATTGTTCAGACATACCGTCGCCTGGGCGGCTGTGTTGCCCATCTTCTTCATTGATTCGTACTGCACGACACTGTCGTTGGTATCGTATATGAAATAGTTGTGGTCTTTTATGCCGAGTTCACCGCTTGATCTGTCAAGCCCGAGGAATACCGTGAATCCTCTTCCCGACAGTTTGCGGAAATTGGTCAGCTGCAGAGCCCTCTTCGGGACGGCAAACGGATCGAGAAGCTTTCCGTATACCGCATGAGGCGAGCAGTTGGCGATGACGTGTCTGCTGTAGACTTCCCTTCCGTCTTTCAGCCTTATTCCCGATACGTGGGAATCGTCGTCCACCATGATCCTTTCGACTTCGCTGTTGAACCAGATGTCTCCTCCCAGTTCATGGATGCGCTCTTCGAAAGCGAGCGACAGTTCATGAGAACGTCTCTTCGGGATCGCGGCTCCCTTGGACAGATAGCTGTAAAGCATGTTTGCGTAGTGCAGGAAATTCAGATTGTTTCCGTCCGCCCCCAGATAGCACCAGTAGGTGTTCAGGTTGTCCACTATCGGCTTGGGATATCCAAGAGCCTCGAAAGCCTCGTTCACCGAATATGATCCGCAGGCCAGGTAATCGGGATACTTCTCCATCATCACCTGAGGATCAGGCTTGCCCTTGCTCTGACTGATATATTCCATGGCGTCCCTTATCTGCTGGCACAGTTCGAAGAAATCCCTGACGTATTTTTCTCCGTCGGGATCCAGCATGTTGTTGGCCTTCGCAAACGCATCCTTGCCGAAAGGCATGACGAAATCATAGCCGTCTTTCTCGGATATCAGATGATACGCATCCTTGAGCTGTATCCATTCCATCCTGTCGGCAACGCCCAGCTGTTCGAACAGCTGTCTGGTGCTTCCCGGCTCCTTTTCGGTCCCGATGCCGTTGAATTCATGCAGAGAGGCTTCAAATTCGAATCTCCCTCTCACGAAACTGGTGGCGAAACCTCCGGGAATGTTGTGCTTCTCGCATACGAGACATGTCTTTCCCGCATTAAGTATCCTGCAGGCTGCCGCAAGTCCCCCGTTGCCGGCCCCGATAACTATGACGTCGTAATGATCCATGTCATGCTCCCGCTTCTACATGATATGAAAGGACATTCTCCACGACTTCTCCGTCTATCTGCAGAGCGCAAGGCTCTTCGAAAGAAACATCCACGATCTTTCCGGTCTTGACGGTCACCCAGTCAGGCTTCTTCACGTGTTCTCCCTTGTTTAGAGACGGGAATCTCAGCAAAGTTCCCAGCCTGCTCTTCTTGTACAGAGTGACTACCGATACGGTACCGTCCTCGTTGAAACGATCCTGGTCAGGAGCCACCATCAGGCCTCCGCCGTAGAATCTTCCCTTCATCGTGGAAGCGAGCCATACGTTCTCGTATTTATTCGTCTCTCCATCTACCGTAACCGTGGCTTTATTGAGCCTGTAGCCGCCGAGAAGCAGCTTGATGGCGATGTTGGAATAATTGACAGGTTTGTCTGTCTGCGCTCTCTGAAGATCGCCTACGCGGCAGGTCTCTCCGTCGAGACCGTAGCCTATGCCGTTGAGGAATCTCTTCTTTATTCCGTTTACGGTGATCAGCGGAAGATTCTTGAGGAAAGGCCTCAGATCGATCTTTCCGTCTACCGCATACTTCTCGTTGTCCCTGTAGAAGTCGTTTCCGCTTCCGCATTTGACATAGTATACCGGATTCTTGAATTCGTATCCGTATACGTCGTTGGCGAAATGGTTGACCGTTCCGTCTCCGCCAGTCAGGATGACCTCATCATCCTTCTTCAGTCCGTCGAAGAACTTCTTCATGTCCTTGACGCCTGTGACGTCGACATACTCCGCTTCGACATTGTTCAAAGAAGCCCACTCTCTGGCATCCTGTTCTCCTTTTGAATTATTGGCCAGTGAATTGTACAACAAATAAAACATGTTCCTGTTTCCTTTCTAGATCTGTTATTGATTTTCTGCTGATAAGTTCATTATTTGCTCCCTGATAGAACGAATCATCAACATTCTTTTCAACACTATAGTACCATATTCCATCTGTCTTCGATGTTTGAACATGAAAACGCATACATATATATCGTGCAGGAGTTGTATAATTAATTCAGCAGAATCAAGGAGATCAGAATATGACCGCTACAGTATCAAGACAATTCACGGATATGAGGACCAACACCCCTCTGGCCGTCTGCGAGGTCCCCGAAGACTTTCTTATCGGAGGCATGCTCAACGGACAGTTCCAGAGCGATATCGTTCCTTTCACTTTTGCGATCCACGCGATAAACAACGACCAGCAGATAACGCTCTTCAACATGTCTCCGGAGATGTTCTACGACTACCGGAACATGCTGATGAAACAGACGCTGAGCACATTGCCGACGACGATCACGACCAGCTTCAGGGACTTCATTGAACCTGAAGATTATCTGAAACAGGTGGCGGAATCCATCTTCGGAGCGCGTCTCGATCTTCAGGCAACAGCCGATCTTCCAAGCCGCTTCAACATGAACCTTCAGTCGAGCTTCGATGAATTCGCCAATGTCATGAACATGATCGTCATGTCCGAAGCCCAGTCGGGAAGCGAAGTCAGGATAAACAATGCCATCTGTAAGAGCTACCTCATGAAATATGCAGGCGTCAAGGACGGAAAAGAATACACCATACTGGCCGGAATGGACTATCAGGGAGCGGAATTCTATTTCCCGATGGCCGATCTGTTCAACGGAATAGGAAACATGTTCGGAAACCTGTTCGGAAATGCCGCTCAGAGACGGGAAGTCACTGAAAACGGCGCCTTTGGGCACAACTCCCCGACCGATCTGTGCATCTGGGGAAGCAGAAACAGATACATCGGCATCTTCCCGAAAGAGAAGGAGGACGAGGGAAGCGAACTGTTCGTGAAGTTCGTCAGCAGCTACGTGATGGACCAGAATCTGAACAGCCAGTTCAACGGACTGGTCAGCCAGAAGATGCAGCAGAGCGTCCAGCAGGCCTACCAGTATCAGTCTATGGCCAGACAGTCCCAGGCCAATCTGCAGTACCAGCAGCAGAAACTCACCAACATGATCTCGCAGAATTCCCAGAGCATATCCGCAGGCATCATGGATTCCTGGGACAGGAAGATGGCTTCCCAGGCCAGAACAAGCGAGAACTTCTCGCAGGCCATCAGAGGCGTGGATACCTATACAACTACCGACGGAAGGAACGTGGAGGTATCTGTAGGTGCCGACCACGTTTACGAAAACAGATACGGGGATGTCTACGGAGTATCCGGAAACTCCCTGGACGCCGAGGTCCTGAACAAACTAAACTGGACGGAGATAAACAAAAAATAAAGCAGCCTAGAGCTGCTTTTCATATACGATATCCGCATATCTGCCGTTGTCTATCATCAGAGGCTCATATACTTTCAGTTTGGACATTTTTCCTATCTTCAGTTTCAGAAGTATCCTGAGGGCGTGTCTGGAGTGGATGTCATGCACGAAACGGATCTTCATTATCTTCAGTTTGTATTTAAGACACATCTCGTAGACTTCCGGAAAACGGTCTGCCTGATAGATCAGATACGCCTCACCGTTGGCTTTCATGAACTTCCTGAACGCCCTGAACAGATCGTCGAGCGGAAGAGATTCCTCGAACATCGCCTCCCTGAAATACTTATCTTCCGTCACGTTGTTCATCTCGAAGAAAGGCGGATTGCATACCACGACATCGACAGGTTCCATTTCAAGATCCTGTACCCTTCCCGCATGAAGTTCGAAATCATCGGTATATCTCTTCAGATTCTCTTCGGCAGTCTTCAGTGCATCTTCGTGGATGTCGACACCGTAAAGCTTTTTCGCTCCGTGGTAATGCGCATACAGCAGCAGGGCTCCGGTATTGGTTCCTATGTCCAGAACGGACTTGCCTTTTAGGGAATCGAAAAACATTCCCAGAAACGCCGTGTCGGAACTTGCTTTTATGAAACGCTCATCCTGAGTGATCTCATAATCGATGAATTTGAGATAATCAGTCTTCTTCGTCATAGTCTTTCGATAACTCAAACCAGAAGGTAGAACCCTCTCCCACCGTCGATTCCACTCCGTACTTCGCGTTGTGGGCTTCCAGGATGGCCTTGGCTATCGCAAGGCCTAGACCAGTGGAATTGACCGAACGGTTGAAATTCTTATCCACCTTGTAGTATCTGTCCCAGATGTAAGGCAGAGCCTCTTCGGAAATCCCGCTTCCATTGTCTATCACTTCAAGCCTCACCTTTTCCTCGTCTGCCTTTGATCTGATGATTATCTTGGAGTTGTCGTCGGAATACTTCAGGGCATTGGACAGATAGTTGTAGATCACCTGCGAGATCTTGATCTCGTCGGCATATACGACGGAATCGTCAAGATCCATCACGAGGTTTATGTTCTTTTCATTTATGGCTTTGGACAGAAGCAGCACGACATTGTCTACGCATTTCTTCAGATCGAAGTTGTCCCTGTTGACTTCGATGACGCCGGACTGCAGCTTTGACAGCTCGGACATGTCCGATACCAGCCTGTCCAGATAGTCGCTTTCCTGGATGATGACATTCAGGTGCTCGTCCCTTTTTACGGGATCTTCTCCGGATATGTCTTTGATCATCTCCGCATAGGCCTTGATCATCGTCAGAGGCGTCTTGATGTCGTGCGATACGTTGGCTATGAGATCCTTCCTCAGATCATTGACCTTGGAAAGCTTTTCCGTGGCATCGTCCAAGGTCGAAGCGAGGTCGTTTATCTCCGAGAATGAATCGGTCCTGAACTGCACGTCGTAGTTGCCCTGGGCCAGTTTGTTGGCCTCGTCCTTCATCCTGACGATGGGGCTTGAGATGTTCCTGGAAAGGAACAGGGCCAGTATCAGTGCGATCGCGATTACGATCAGAGCGAAATAGGCATACTGGTTCAGTATGAAATCGATGTATGATTCCACCGGTTCAAGCGGCGTGTTGAGTATCAGATAATAGTTCGCAAGATTGGTCTTGACCTGCTTGCCGTAAAGAAGCATCTCGATGTCCGTGAACGGCGAGGTCATCGTCATGGAGAAAGGATTCTCGTTCTTTATGATGTCGATGAACTGTCCGGGATCCTTGTTTATGATGAAAGTCTTCTCCCCTATGGTTATCTGCTTGTCCAGCATGCACAGCTGGCCGAGGGAATCAGGTGGGTAATAGATGGACTTGCCGTTCTCGTTGTATATGATGGCGCAGACGTTGTTTCCGATGACGGTCCTGGCTGCCAATTCAAGATCCTTCTCGGAAAGATCTTCCTTGAGAAGCAGAGACTCCATGGTCTCGGTTATGGCGTCTACCGTCTTAAGTCTGTCGTTGCGGTAGTATGGCTTGATGAAAAGGACCAGCAGCAGGCCCAGAAGAATCATTATCGAGAGGGAAAAACCCAGAAAGTAAAGCCAGGTGGAGAACCTGATGCCTTTGAAATTAAATTTCAAACTTGTATCCCACTCCTCTTACTGTGACGATATATTTCGCATATTCACCGAGATCCTTCCTGAGCATCTTGATGTGCGTATCGATGGTACGGTCGTCTTCATAATAATCGGTCTGCCATACGGCCGAAAGCAGCGCTTCCCTGTCAAGGGCGATGTTCTTGTGTTCGACCATGTATATCAGCAGATCCAGTTCCTTCGGAGTCAGCGTGATCTTCTCGCCGTCGATGCTGACGCTGCGTCCGGAGACGTCTATTATCAAAGAATCGAACTGATACTGTTCGGAGACATGTTTCCTGCTCCTCTCGCAGACGGCCTTGATCCTGGCCATGAGCTCTTTGGGAGAGAAAGGCTTGACCACATAGTCGTCTACACCGAGACCGAAAGAAAACAGCTTGTCGTCCTCTTCCTGTCTCGCCGACAGCATGATCACCGGGATGTCTTTCATGGCCTTGATCTTCTTGCATGCGGAAAAGCCGTCCAGCTCGGGCATCATGATGTCAAGGATGACGCAGTCATAGTCATTGTCCCTGACCATGTCCACGGCTTCGGCGCCGTTGCTGCACTGGTCGCACTCGTATCCCGAGACCTTCGCATACTCCATGACGACTTCCCTGATCTTTTTCTCATCATCGACTATCAGTATTTTCATCCGCTGCTCCTATATTATCTTCATCGTCTTCACCAGACACGAATTCTCTCTTTCGATCTTCCCGGTGAACTGGACATATCTGCCCTTCACAAGCTGGGAAGAGAACTGGCTGTAAAGATTGGGCATGACCGCCAGGGAAAGGTTTCCCTTGTCGTCGACGATGTCCACGAACGCCATCATGTCTCCCTTCCTGGTCTTTATGGCCTTTACTCTCTGTATCAGACCGAAACCGGTCACCTGGCCCTGTCTCATGGCAAGGTCGTAGAGATTTTCGGTATCTATATTATACTTCTTCTTTATCTCCAGTATCGGATTGAATGTGAAATAGAAACCCAGCACGCTCTTCTCGTTCTCTGCCGAGACTATCCTGTCATCCTTGAGTTCCCTGATGATCGGCGCATCGTCGTATTCGCCCATCAGCGAGATCTCGCCTCTGTGGGCATTGGCGTACATCAGGACATTGTTCAGATTGTCTATCATCGTATAGCGCGAATGTCCGAAACCGTCGAATCCTCCGGCATAGATGATGTTTTCGATGACGTTCCTGTCCACACCTGCACTTGTCAGTCTTCCCACCGCTTCGATATAGTCCTTGAACGGTCCGTTATAATCCCTTTCCTCGATGATCTTCTGGGCGGATATAGTTCCCACATCCTTGACGATGCTGAAAGGCATCACGATGGCATCATCCTTTATCTGATAGCTCACTCCAGATTCGTTGATGTCTATGCCCTTCACTCTCTGTCCTATCCTGATGCATTCCGAAACATATTCGTAGGTCTTGGACTGCGAACTGGTGACTCCGTTCAATAAAGCCTTGTAGAAATACAGAGGATAGTTTGCCTTCAGGTAAGCCAGCTGATATGCGACGATCGCATAGGCTATCGAGTGTGACTTGTTGAAGCCGTAGTTGGCGAATTCCAGTATCAGGGCATACACTTTCTCGCTGACCTGGCTGCTGTAGCCGTTCTTCAGACATCCGTTGATGAACTCCACATGCATGCTCTCAAGCTCTTCGACCTTCTTCTTGGCCATGGCCTTTCTCAGGATGTCGGCCTTTCCGTATGTGAAACCGGCCATCTTCCTGGCGATGTCCATGATCTGCTCCTGATAGATGATGACTCCGTAGGTCTCCTTCAGTATCGGCTTGAGATTAGGATGCAGATATTCTATGTTGCCGGGATCGGCCCTGTTGGCAAGATAAGTCGGAATGTTTTTCATCGGTCCAGGTCTGAACAGTGCTATCGCCACGGCTATCTCTTCGAAAGTCCTCGGCTTCATCTTCCTGATAAGGTTGCGCATGCCGGCTGATTCCAGCTGGAACACTCCCGCCAGATTGGCTTCCGATACGAGTCTGAAAGTCTTCTCGTCATCCAGACCTATCTTCCTGATGTCGAAAGGAACATCCCTGTTGATGTCTTCGACTATCTCGGCGATTATTCCCAGATTGGTGATGCTGAGGAAATCCATCTTGATGAGACCGAACTCCTCGAGATGCTGCATGGTATACTGCGTCGAATAGATGTCCTGCTCGACCTTGGTTATCGGTACTATCTCGGAAAGCGGCTGCTTGGAGAACACTATTCCCGCCGCATGGGTGGATTCATGTCTCGGGTTGAATTCGAACTTTCTGGCTATCGAGTACATCCTGCGGTATCTCTCGTCCGATTCTATCCTCTGTCTGAACAGAGGAACGCTATCGTACGCCTTCTTCAGATCCATGTCCAGGACGTTGGGTATGCTCTTGCAGATGCTGTCGATGTCCCTTGGCTGATAGTTGAGAGCCCTTCCCACATCTCTCAGGACCTGCTTGGCCTTGAGAGTACCGTATGTGATGATGTGGCCAACATGCTCGAGACCGTATCTGTCCCTTACATAGTCGATGACCAGCTGTCTCTGGTTGTCAGGGAAGTCGGTATCGATATCAGGCATGGAGATCCTTTCGGGGTTCAGGAATCTTTCAAAGATGAGTCCGTACTTTATCGGATCGATGTCGGTTATCCCCAGACAGTACGCCACAAGCGAACCTGCAGCGGAACCTCTTCCCGGACCGACAAGGACATTGTTTTTCTTGGCGTAGAGTATGAAATCATAGACGATGAGGAAATAATCCTCGAAATGCATCTGCAGGATGACTCCGAGTTCATATTCCAGTCTCTTCTTGTATTCGACAGGGACATCACCCTTCAGTCTTCTCTTTAGACCTTCACGGCACAGCGACGTGAGATACTCTTTTGACGGTATCCCGAGCTTGTTCTGGTATTCAGGAAGAGACGTATTGTAACTGAGCGTGACATTGCAGTTCTGGGCAAGCACATCGGTATTGGCGATATCCGTTTCGTCATAAAGACTCCTGAATACGTCCTGATCGAGGAAATACCTTCCGGTATCGAGCGAGATGTCGGGATCGTCGATGGTCTTCTTGTCTCTTATGCATTTAAGGACGCTGTAGTCCTCTTCGTCGCTGGCATCGAGATAGTAGGTCCTGCTCAGGGCTATGCAGCTGATGCCGTTGTCCCTGAGTATCTGTCTTATGGTGAAATCTCTATTTCTGTTCAAGGCTATGTTGTGGTCCACAAGACCTACAATATGCTCGCCGAAGATCTCCTTCTGCCTGCCTATGGCTTCCTGGGCATCGAGTCTCTGCTCGACGGCGTATGTAAGAGGCATGTTGTCGGACAGAAGACAGAGTATGTTGTTTTCGCGATACTGATTCAGCGTATCCAGATCGATGATCTTTTCATCGCTGATGCATATGTGGCTTGAAAGACCCATCAGATTTCTGAAACCGATGTCGTCCCTGGCATACATGACCGCTGTAAAGACCCTGTCCTCTGCCTTCACATCGAATTCCAGTCCGTAGACAGGCTTGATGTTGACTTTCTGACAGGCCTTCTTGAAAGCCACTGCTCCGGCAAGGACGTTGCGGTCGACCAGCCCCAGGGCATGATAACCGTACTTCTTGCCGTATTCAACGATGGACTCGATGGAGCACATCGAAGAAAGCAGTGTATAGACGCTTCTTATGTACAGCGGCGTTCCCATACCTCAATTATATATTAAAACGACGTATTATTCAGAGCGTTAGATTTGTCCTGCGCAGACAATGATGATATGATTAAGATACACCCTGGGGGGGTATATGATGGAAAAGACCTATGAAGTAAAAGGAATGACCTGCGTCATCTGCAAAGGCAATGTCGAAAAGGCGATCAGGTCCGTAAACGGTGTTGAAGAATGCAAGGTCAATCTGCTGGAAAACGAAGCAACGGTCGTCTATGACGAAAACAAAGCCACGGAGGAAGATCTCTCTAAAGCGGTGAAGGATGCAGGCTATGAACTCGTAATAAACAAGACGGCACAGATAGACATGGACAGGATAGTCATGATCGTTTCGACTGTCCTCATGCTGATACTCATGTATTTTTCCATGGGCCACATGCTGGGCTTGCATATCCCCGATTATGGCAAGTATATCCAGTTTATACTCTGCACAGTCATAATCATCCTCAACATACGCTATTACAGGTCGGGATTCCTGTCTCTCAAGAGCCTCAGACCCAACATGGATGCACTGGTTTCTATATCATCGTTCGTCTCATACATCTATTCGATCTATGTGATGCTGAATGAATCACACGACATGCATCTGTACTTCGAAACCGCTGCGATGGTCCTTGTCATCGTCACGATAGGAAAATACATCGAAGGCAAAAACAAGAAGAAAGCAGCCAAGACGATCAGAGGCCTGGCTACGCTGATCCCGATGCAGGCCAATCTGGTTACTGACGAAGGCGTGAAGATAATCCCTATCGACGATCTGAAGAAAGGAGACATCGTCACGGTCAGACCCGGCGAATCCATCCCGCAGGACGGGATCGTGATCTCCGGTACATCTTCAGTCGATGAATCGATGATCACCGGCGAGTCTTTGCCTTCAAACAAAGGCATTGATGACGAAGTCATCGGCGGAACCGTGAACATCAGCGGCGAGATCAACGTCAAGATAACCAGAAACAACAGTCAGACCACTCTGTCGAAGATAATATCGCTGACGAAACAGGCCACCATGGCCAAG
>JAGACP010000031.1 GCA_017614055.1 Erysipelotrichaceae bacterium
TATTCTCTGACCAAGACCATGGCTGCGGAATTCGCTCCTTTCAATATCAGGGTCAACGGTTTCATACCGGGAGTCATCGAGACGGGCATGACGAAAGAAGTCGTGGCTCAGAGACACGATGCGATGGTCGCGCAGATAGCTTTACGAAGGCTGGGCAAGCCTGACGACGTCGCCAAGGCGGTAATGTTCCTGGCAAGCGAACAGGCATCTTACCTGACCGGTACTTTCATCGAAGTTACCGGAGGAAAACTGTGCGTACAGAATCCCGACTACGGATATGCAAAGTGGGGTGTCGAATGAAGAACTATAAAATCGATATAGGGACCTTGCAGCAGATACAGCTGTTCGGGGACGTATATGCCGAAGCGATATCTTCGATCAGATCGGATAAGGCGGATATCGAAGTCGACAGAGCCGCCAAAGACAGCATCGGCAGACACTGGTACGGCTTCAGAGTGAAAGTGCAGGATAAAGATAACGGACAGAAGTTCTATCTGCATACCGGTCTCATCTTCCTTCCTTCCACAAGGATCGGCCTGATGGTGGAAGTCGACGAGGCCAACAATCACGGGCCGTACAGACAGCTGTGCGAGAATCTGGAGTCATGCGACGGGTTCGTGAGGGATCTGAAGGAAAGGCAGTATCTTAAATTGTTCCTTCCTGAAAGACAGCTGGAGGAACTGCTTGAGGCGGATCTTCCGCGTCAGAAGGCCATCCTCTCGACATTCTTCAAAGAGTGCGTTGAAGCGATCATAGGCTGCGCAAAGGACAGACCGTTCCGTTTCGCGATGAAGGATCTTGACGACATGTACGAAGCAGCGCTGCTTTACAGGGAGGTCCTTGACTATGACAGCGACATCACGAAAGTGGAAGTCAATGAAAAGGACAGGGACAACTTCGGTCAGTATGCGTCAGGCTACCGTTACTGGCTTTCAGACAAAAAAGGAAAACACAGGATGTACGCCTACTTCGGAGTCATCTATTCTTTCAAGAAGGAACCTGCAGGGATCTTTGCGGAGATCGACGAGTTCTCCAATCCTGAAGAGTTCCAGAAGGTGTTCGAAAGCATCGAGGAAGGCAGGACATATTACATACATAAGGAGAAGGGTTTCCTGAAGCTGTTCATGAGACCTGAATATAAGGAAAAATGGGACAAGGCGTCTGCAGCGAAACAGAAGCAGATGCTGGAGACGTTCGTAAAGGAGTGCAGCGAAAACATGGTTAAGGCTGCAGTGAAATAGGAGGAGCTATGGAAAGAAAGAAAATCGTGCTTATCGGTGCAGGAAGCGCCGTATTCACCAAAGGTCTGATCGCAGACTTCATCAAGGCCGGTTTCGGCAGCTGGGAGATCGCCCTGTGCGACATCAATCCCGAGATACTCAAGGAAGTCGAGAAGCTCGCGAAGAAGATGGTCGAACAGAAGAAAGTCGACATCATCATCAGTTCTTCTACCGACAGGACTGAACTGCTTCCCGGTGCAGACTATGTCGTGACGACGATTGCGGTAGGCGGAAGAAGAGCCTGGGAACAGGATGTCCTTATCCCGAGAAAATACGGCATCTATCAGCCTGTAGGAGATTCGATCATGCCGGGCGGCATTTCCAGGGCTCAGCGCATGATCCCGGTCATGATGGAGATAGCCAGGGATGTCGAGAAGTACTGTCCTGATGCATATTTCTTCAATTACTCGAATCCGATGACGGCGATCACCACGGCTGTACGCAGATATACGAATGTCAAGATGATCGGTCTGTGCCATGGCGTGATATACGGAGAAAGATATCTTGCCAGAATGCTGCAGGTCGATCCAGCGGACATCACGACGATCGGAGTAGGTCTCAACCACCTGACGTTCTTCTATGACATCCGCGTCAAGGGCGAAGATGCCAGACCGAGACTCCTTGAAATAGTCAGACAGCAGAGAGAGGACGCCGAGAAGAACGGGCACGTATACAATTTCTTCAATTCGCAGCTTGATGACACTGAAATACCTCATTTCATGGACAATCCTCTGTCCTGGGAACTTTACGAAAGACTGGGCGGTCTGCCGGCGGTTGTCGACAGGCATGCCTCAGAGTTCTTCCCTGAGAGATACCCTCACGGACAGTTCTATACGAGGACTCTGGGTATAGATGCCTTCCCGATCGAGGAAGTCATCGCCAGAGGCGAGAAGACTTATCACGACATGCTTTCGCAGGGCGATGAAGTCGTCGTCGATGAAAAACTCTTTGAGCGTTCTGTAGGCGAACATGAACAGCTGGTGGAGATGATTCATTCTCTGATCTATGACGAGAGAAAACTCTTCTCTGTCAACATACCTAACGAAGGTGCCGTTCCGGGTCTTCCGAACGATGCGATCCTTGAACTTCCGGGTGTAGCCACCGCCACCGGTTTCCGTCCGCTGACGGTCAGCGACTTCCCATTGCCGCTCAAGGCGATAATCGAAAAGAGACTGGCACCGGTTGAACTGACCGTAGAGGCTGCAGTTACAGGCAACAGGACATACTGGGAAGAGGCGATGATGCTTGACGGAGCCGTGACGGATCTCGACACTGCTGCGAAGCTTGTCGATGATTTCCTGGAGGAATTCGGCGAGTATCTGCCGCAGTACAGGAAATAGGAGGGGATATGGCTCATAAAGTATTGGTTGTATCATTCTCGTTTGAACAGGAGCCGGAAGCGCTGCAGGTACTGAAGGATGCGGGATTCGAAACATATGTATGGAAAGAAAGCGACCGCAAAGGTGCTACGGAAAAGGATCTTATAGATCTGTGGAACAACATGGAAGAAAAACCGGACGGTATCCTGATCGGTGCCGATCTGCCAATCAATCGTACGGTGATCGAAGGCTGTAAAGGACTAAAGGCCGTTTCTTTGAACTGTGCTGGATATGATCATCTTGACCGTCCCGCGCTTGATGAGGCCGGGATCCGCTACTGCAACGTGCCGCGTCAGAATTTCTCGGCTGTTGCCGATCTGGCATGGGGTCTTCTGATCGCCGTCATGAGAAAGATACCGTTTGCGGAAAGGAATCTCCGTGCCGGGAAATGGGTGAACGGCGTTGCCAGGGGCATTGCCGTTTCTTCCAAGACGCTGGGTATCATCGGTTTCGGTGCGATAGGAAAAGCGGTCGCCAGAAGAGCGTTAGGATTTGACATGGAAGTGCTGGCCTACGACATCTATCATGCGCCTGGTGCGGAAGAAGAATATCACATGACTTATGTGGAGAAAGACGAGCTGCTGGAGCGTTCCGACGTGGTCGTCCTGTGCTGCAATGCGGATGAAAGCACATATCATATGATCAATCGTGAGACTCTGAAGAAAATGAAGAATACCGCATTCCTGGTCAATCCGGCCAGAGGGGCGCTCGTAGATGTCGATGCGCTGGTGGAAGCACTGGATAATGGTGAGATAGCGGGTGCCGCTCTTGACGCCTATGAGGAGGAACCGCTGCTGGAGAGTCCGCTGTTTGCCAGGGACGATCTGGTCCTGACTCCGCATATCGGCGGACTGGCTGACAGGGAGATCCACAATGTCGCCATGCAGAGCGCATATCACATGGTCGAACTGTTGAACGATCCCGACAGTGAACTGGGGATCAGGTAATACATTGATAACGAGGAGAATAAAGAAATGTTGCTGAATCATAACGAACAATATTGGGAAGATAAAAACGCGATCATAACAGCTTCGGAGATCAACCAGCAGCCCCGTCTGTGGAGGGTCCTGGCTGATGAACTGACGGAAAGAAAAGAAGAGATAGTAGCTTTCATGGAGAAGATGGAAACCGTAGAAGGTCTCAGAACGGCCTTTACCGGCGCAGGTTCATCGGCTTTCATCGGTGAAGCCATCCAGAAGATACTCGGAAGGGAACTCGGATATCATTCGGAGACCATTCATTCTACCGATGTCATCTCTTATCCCGAGGGGGAACTCTTCGATGTTCCGACCCTGCTGATATCCTACGCCCGTTCGGGAGAAAGCCCGGAGAGCGTTGCAGCGGTAAAGAAGGCTCAGGAGTATGTGAAAGAACTTTATAATCTCGTCTTCGTATGCAAGGAAGGCAGTTCACTCTATGATTACGGCAGTTCTCTGGATGATTCTCTGGTGCTGCTGATGCCGGAAGGCAGTTCCGACAGAGGTTTCGCGATGACTTCAAGCGTATCGTGCATGATGCTGGCGACATACGTCGTGTTCGGATACAGGGAATTTGACGAGAGATGCGCTTTCCTCAGGGATCTTGCCGATTCCGTTGAAGCGCAGATGGATGGATTCGATGAGCTTGCGGCAAAAGCGGCATCCTGGGACTATGACAGGTGCATCTTCCTCGGTCTGGGAGGCCTCAAGGGGCTGGCTCATGAAGCAAGCATCAAGACGATGGAACTCACCAATGGCGCAGTCATGACCAATTATGAGGGATCTACCGGATTCCGTCACGGTCCGAAGACTGTAATAAAGGAAAAGACGCTGACGGTTCATCTCATAAGCGAAGATCCTTTTACGAAGCAGTATGATCTCGATCTTCTCAATGAGGTCAATCAGGAAAGAAAGGGAAACAAGACGCTCGTACTGACTGAAAAGAAAAATGCCGAAGCGGTAAACGGGTCAAATGATGTTATACTTTATTCAGGCATCGAAGGCAGCTACAGCGAGATGAGCAGCTATATCAACTGTCTGATCATCCTGCAGCTTCTTTCTCTGGAGAAGTCCGTCAGTCTGGGGTGCCGTACAGACAGCCCGAGTGTCGGAGGTGAAGTGAACAGAGTGGTCAAAGGAGTTGTTATCCATTGATCTGATCTGCAAGCATATATATTATGTCGCCGCTATATAAGAAACTGGAAAAGGAAATAAGAAGAAAGATCGATTCCAACGAATGGAAGCAGGGAACGAAGATCCCTTCCGAGCTGGAGTTTTCGGAGATGTATGGTCTGTCCCGTGCGACCGTAAGGAAGTCGATCGATTCCCTCGTTCTTGCAGGCTACCTTCAGAGAGTCAAGGGAAAAGGCACCTTCGTCAGGAAAAACAAGATCGAACAGAAAATGTCCAAGTTCTATTCGTTCTCTGAGGAGTTCGAAAAGAAGGGCATGAAAGAAAGCGCAAAGTTGCACACTTTTCATGTGATCCCCGCAAATGCCGAAGTCGCCGAAAACCTTTCGATCGCTGAAGGAGACAAGGTCTATGAGGTCCTGCGAACAAGACTTGTCGACGACATGGTATATGCCATCGAGGATTCGTTCATTCCTGTTTCTTATGCGGAAGGCATTACCGGAGAAATGATAATGAACAACGGACTGTACCATACGATGGGACTGTTTCACATAGCTCCCGATACGGCGGTAGAGAAACTGACGGCGGTGGTTCCGAACGAAAAGATAGTCAGTTATCTGGGAACGGATCCCGACGAGGCATGCATGCATATCAGACGTACAGCTTTCAGTTCGGGGAAAGCTGTCGAATACTGCGACAGCTACACCAAGGGCGACATGTTCAGCTATACCGTTGAACTGAAATGATCGGAGGATTGTATGACCTCTTATTTGGGAATTGACGGCGGGGGAACA
>JAGACP010000032.1 GCA_017614055.1 Erysipelotrichaceae bacterium
TACGGCCTCTTCGATACCGAAGCCGATAGGATACCTCTCAAACTTGAATACAGGGAAGTTCCTGTCGAATACGACCACGAATTCACCCCTATCGACCTGTCGAAGATTAGAGCCGATCTTTCCGAAAGAGAAATCGAGACCATCAGGATAGGCCAGGAAGTGCGTGCCGAACTTGAACGCACCAGCAATCTCCTCTTCGGAAAACTCATCAAGGAAGCGGTCATCGTTTCACTTGACCTGGGAAGCGTGAAGATCATCTTCTTCCCCAACGAGATATTCTCCCACTACATGAACTACATCGACCTTGACAGGGAGATGCTGGTGAGCTATTCGAACGGCTACGGACCTTATGTCCTGCCGATAGACTTCGAATACATCACGTACGAGATGTTCACCGATACCCTCACCAGAGAAACCAAGGAAAAGATCATAGACATCCTGAAGACGATATAAAAAAGATCTGTGCAGTGCACAGATCTTTTGATGACAGATTATCGATCAGAAACTATACGATCGTCTTCTTGTTGATGGTGATCGTCGGTTTCTTCTCTTCTTCTTTCTCTTCCTCTACAGGCTCTTCCTTTTCAGGGATGAGGAGTTCCTGGTCGATCTCGATCAGGTTGACATTCTCGATGTCGTTGACCTTTGCCAGGAATTCGACTGTAGTGTCGTTGTCGCGTGCGATCCTGCCCAGAGTGTCGCCCTTTACAACGATGTATTTGTGATACAGACCGTCAAGATCACCTGAGTTTACGATCCTGAACTTGCCGTTGAGAGTAGGCATTACATACTTCACCGTCTTTCCTTCAACAGTCTGGACCTTTACTTCTTCAGGTTCCTCGACTACCGGGATGAAGAGTTCCTGGTCTACCAGAATAAGATCAGGATTCTCGATGTCATTGACCTTTGCCAGGTAATCTACAGTGGTATTGTTCAGATAAGCGATCTGGCTGAGAGTATCGCCCTTGACGACTACATACTTCTTATAAAGACCGTCGAATTCACCGGAATTCACGGCTCTATAAAGACCGTTCAATGTAGGTAAAAAGTTCTTCATTATTTCTTCTCCTTTACAAAAAACTTCTGATACATTAATTATAAATATTCAAGGCCATCCATTTCAAGAAAATACGCAAGTCTTACTTCCCGCCTCCGAGTTTATTCATGAAGTTCTTAACCGAAGCCGGCAGAGACAGTTCTCTCTTTCTGTCTTCCAGCTTCTGAAGATGTCTCTCTTCTTTCTCTTTCAGCAGTCTGTTAAGTGTCCTGTACGCCTTGTCCGCTTCAAAAGAATGCATGACTATAGTGCTTCCGTCCTGCAGCGTGATTCCTATCATATCGTGTCCATCCTGATGTTTTACCGTCCACATCTTTATATCTTCAAAAGGAATGAAACACGCAGTCCTGGCATCCTCATCGCCATAGATCATTACTCCTTTATCGAAGATATCCATGACTTTGAAGTCTCTTACGTATTTCAGGACGGCAAAACTCATGGCGATAAAGAACACACCCAGTATCCTTACGGGAAGATTCGGCACCGCAAGCATAAGCAATCCGGCTATGCCGCAGATGACGGGAGCCTTCTTAGGTTTGAAACATATCGCCTTCAGGAATTGTCCATCGGCTTTGACTTCAGTGATTTCTTTGTATTCCATAAACAAACATTAAAAGAGTGATCGTCTTCCGATCACTCTGTTTTTCTTTATAATCCGCTCTTTTCCAGCAGTTCCAGGAAGTTCTCCGTTTCGTTCATTGTCGTGAGTCTGCTGGTCAGCACTCCGCCTCTCATCTGGGCGATCTTTCTGTAGATCTCGGCATCCTCCTTGGTTACGGCGATGGATTTGGTAACCATCTTGTATTCCGTACCCTGGATAGGCGCAGCGTTGCCTACGTTGACGGCTTCGACCTCAAGTCCTGACTCCAGGACAGCGAGAGCGTCTGAAGGGAACTTGCAGATGACGAACATGGTCTCATCCGGATGCTCCTTGGCATAGTTGATGGTCTCTTCGATAGTCAATACATAAACGGTATTGCCTCTTGCAGCCATAGGCAGAGCCATCTTCTGGATAGGATCGGCTGCTACCTTGTCGTTGCAGACGATGATTTTATCCGCACCTATTGAATTCATCCATGTAACAGCAACCTGGCCATGGATCAATCTGTTGTCGATTCTTAAGTGTTTGATCATAAAATTCCTTGATCCCCTTTCATATATCTAAGACAATTATAACACCTATCAAAGCGCTTACATCAATAATCATACCAGCATGATGCAAGGCTCGTCATAATACTCCATGATACGGTCATGAGTCAGAAGGATCATGTTTTCCTGCTTTGCCTGGGCGATCAGAGCCCTGTCAAAAGGATCCTTGTTTACATAGGCGTCTTCCTTGACCTTCAGATCATCAAGCCAGATGGCATGTTTCGGTTTCAGAGGCATCGTATAATATCCCGCATCCAGACATTCCTGATAAAAGGTTCTTCCCGAACGGTCTATCTCCTGACTCTTTTTTTCATGCTTGATGCTTACTTCCATAACGGATACAGCGGAGAAATATACATAGTTGTTTTCATCGCTTATAAGATCCTGGGCTTTCTTTGGAAGGCGCCTGTCGCCATCCAGAGCCCATAAGGCGATATGTGTATCAAGAATAATGTCCATATCAGTCTCCGTAGAATTCCTTCGCGATCTCATCGTTTAAAGAATTGAATGTTTCAAGGTCTATCGGTCTGTGCTTTCCTTTTGCCACACCGATCCTTTTGCTTGTTTCCGGTTTTACATACAGCACGATCTTTGCGACCGGAGAATTGTCTCTGGCGATGATGATCTCATCCTCTTCCTTTGTTTCCAGAAGTCTTATGAGTTTCGAGAAATGTGTCTTCGCTTCCAGCATGTTTACCTGTGTCATGGCATATCCTCCTGAGTCCATGATATGTTATCTGGTCAGGTTAGTCAATCTGATCAGAAACAAAAGAAAAGGCGTGATCATATCACGCCTTTTGGAATAATTGACTATTCTTTGGATTAAGCCATCCAGCCAATAGCACCCAGAACAAATCCGACTACGAATAAGAGAAGGATCAGTGTTAATGGAGACATCTTCCTGTACTTGATCAGCCAGTAGCAAAGGAATGTGATTGCCAGAGGTACAGTGTAAGGGAAGATTGCATCCAGAGCGCTCTGGAGTGTTGGAGCTTCCTTAAGAACTTCACCGTCGATAACCAGGTCATGACCTAATTTGACAGGGAAAGTAGTAGGAATCATGGAAGGAATAAATCCACCAAGAACGGTAACGCCAAGGATCTGAGCGCCGACCTGCAGTTTGTCGAGAGTTCCGGCACCAGATACATCGTTGATGACATTAGCACCCTGCTTGTAGCCATAGTTGAACAGAGGCCAACGCAGAATGAACAGAGCCAATACAGGAAGAGTAGAGAACAGGATAGCACCGATTCCGTTACCTTCGTTTGCAAGACCTGCAGCGACGATGTTGAATGGAGGAGTTACCAGAGTAGCCTGGATAGTATCACCGATACCAGCCAAAGGACCCATCAGAGCGACCTTCAGGCTGTCGTGAACATCCGGCTGTCCGCCTTCTTCAAGAGCAACACCAGCACCGGCGATCAGAGCAGATGCGCCTGGGTGAGTGTTATAGAACTGCATGTGTCTTTCAAGCTGACGGCACTGTTCTTCTTCACCTTCGTATAATTCTTTGATTACAGGAACCATTGCATATGCATAGCCGGCAGCCTGCATCTTTTCATAGTTCCAGCACCACTGTAATGCCCAGTTGTGTCTAGAGCATGCTTTCTTTAAAGCGGCTTGTGATAATTTCTTAGACATTAGTTCAGACCTCCCTTAACATAAAGAGTTGCAAGAGCTAAGCCTACCAGAGCCAAAGCGATAGTGCCCATGCCTGCATAAGCGAACAGGACGAATCCCAGAACGAGGAATGGCCAGTATTTCTTCAGATCCATGTAAGACAACAGCAACGCGAAACCAACAACTCTCAGTACGTTTGCAGCAGCACCAAAGCCCTTCTGAACCCATGAAATGCTGTTGACAAATGTCAGCAGGTCAGCGATATGGTCAACGAACAGCATACCGATGACGACTGGAAGCATTCTTGAAAGAGCCCAAGGAATTACACCTAACAGAGTATCAAGTTCGAATTTCTTGATATCGTTCTTTGCAAGAGCAGCTTCACCTAAGTGCTGGAACACAGTAGTAGCAGAACGACCAAGGATATCCATCTGAGTCATGAGCAGTGAAACTGTTTCAGCTGCAACCAGACCAACAGATGTATCACCAGTCTTTGCACCGACAACAGTACCGAAAATTGTAGCAGTTACAAAATCAGGAATTGTTGCGCCACCATATGTGTAGAAGCCTAAGCTGTTTAGAAGCATTACGCCACCTACTTCAAGACCCATCTTGACATTGCCGGTAAGGATACCAGCGAGAAGGCCTGTGATGATAGGAGTACGAACACCTAAACCGGATAAATCCAGGACCATAGCCACACCTGACCAAAGACCCAGGATTATACCTAACATCAAATTGCTCATATAGTATATGAACCTCCTTATGACCTAATTGTATACCAACAAAAAAACGCTTTCAACAGAATTCACATAATCATCACATAATTTACGATAATCAGAATTATGTCAGAAAGCGTTATTCGACGTAGTATGTCTCTTCTATCTCGCCGTCATCGTTTATGGCGATGCACGCCAGCTGTCCCAGATCGTCTCCCATGGCACAGCCGCAGTCGATATCCATCCATGTATAGCCGTTTTTGAAATCCTTTATGAAGACATCATCGCTGTCATGAAGCCTTCTGGTGATGATGTGTCCCGATATCAGCGTGATCTCTTCGCCCGTCTTGTCATAATAACTTAGAGAATCTATATCGAAAGGATACTGGTTCCACACTATCCCCTGTATCTCCATGAGATCATCTTTATAATCCTTTGTATACATATCCTCATGATCAATAAGAGCACTGGTATGTGAAAGGATATATCTATGACCATTTATATCGAGATTCTTCATGACGGTCGTGTCATAAAGATAATCCAATACTTTATTCTTCGTTTCTTCATCAAGCTCCATGAACTTCTCCCAGGTGATCCTTCCGCCGTTGGCGTCAAAGAACCACGACACCCTGTCGCTTCCTTCCAGATACGTCAGCATCATATGTTCGTGATTTCCCAGGAACAGTTCCACGTTTTCTCTTTCCATCAGATCGAAAAGGATCTCGAAACTCTCGGGACCTCTGTCGATGACGTCTCCCAGTACATACAGCCTGTCTTCATCGGAAAAGCCGATCTTCTCAAGCATCTTTTGATAACGTCTGTACTGTCCATGGATGTCGGAAATAATATATATCATATATATTTATTATCTTCCTTTTCCCTTTAAAAACAATCTGCAGATAAACTATAATTAGACATAAGAGGAAAAAACCATGCAACTGAAACTATACAAACGATCGACCATCCTGCTTACTCTGGTGGTACTGATAGATGCCCTGTGCATATTCGCACTGCTGAAATACCGTTCGCAGCTGCCATTCTCGCCGCTGGTTGCCATGATCCTGTTCGTGCTGATCAGCTTTGCGCTGATGATAACGTTCACGCACTATGATCTCAATGCCGACAGGAATATCATCAGAAAAAGAGTCAGCAACGGAGACGTTGCCCTGGCAAAGATCAAGGACGGAACCTTCGTAAGATTCGGAAGAGACGCCAGACTGAAGAACCACGTCTACTGGAAACTCGATGCGGAGATCTACGACAACGACATGAACAAGCATGACGCAACGATAATCGAGAAGTTCTCGACCCATCAGACCTCCATCCCCAAAGGTCATGTGTATGTCACATACATCGAAGGACAGGCTGATGATTCGCTGATCATACCCAACGCCATCATAAGTTCCATCCCGGAATACAAACCGCTGGTCGATGACTACGAAAAAGCGCTCAAGCCTAGATACCTGAACGCATACATCAACGACGGTCTGATTCTTGAGACCTACAAGGAATCTCTCAAAAAGGAAGCATAAAGAAAAAGAACTGTCCGTCAGGACAGTTCTTTTATTTTTCTTTACTGATACAGCGCATAGACTTCAGATACCGGCGTATGGCATGATACCGCAAGTATCAGCTTCGACAACATCCAGCCTACTGACAGAGTCGTTATCTTCGAACTCTTTTTCATTTCCTCCGCAGGAACGACGATGGTGTTGGTCACGACGACTTCCTTGATCGGAGATTCCTCGATCCTTCTCACCGCATCGTTCGAGAACAGACCGTGGGTGACGCAGACATAGATGTCCTTGGCGCCATGGTCCCTCAGGATGTCCGCCGCCGCAAGCAGCGAACCGCCCGTATCGCAGATATCATCCACGATGATCGCGTCTTTGTTTGCGACATCGCCGATGACGTTGCAGGCTTCGACTTCGTTGGCTCTAGGACGTCTCTTGTCTATGATGGCCAGCGGACAGCCGATCATCTCCGCCAGGGTCCTTGCGCGCTTGACACCGCCGTGGTCAGGAGATACCACTACCGTATCATCAACATTGAAGTTCTTTCTTCTGAAATACTGACCCATCATCGGAACGGTCGTCAGATCATCCACCGGACATGAGAAGAAGCCCTGGATCTGCGCCGCATGAAGGTCGAACGTCACGACACGGTTCGCTCCAGCCGTCTCCAGCATCGAAGCCACCAGTTTCGCCGTGATAGGCTGCCTAGGCATGGCCTTCCTGTCCTGCCTTGCATAGCCGAAGTAAGGTATGATGCAGGTTATCTCGGTGGCCGATGATCTTCTCAATGCATCGAGGCATATCAGCAGTTCCATCAGATTCTCGTTTACAGGCTTGCTGGTGCTCTGGATGACATAGCATCTCTTTCCTCTGACGGACTGACCCAGTTCCACCAGCGTCTCTCCGTCGGCGAAGTGCTTGACTTCCACCTTGCCCGGTTCTATGTTCAGATAGTTGCACACCTCGTTCACGATGCTCACGCTTGAAGTAAGTGCGAACACGATGACGTCATCCAGATTCTCTTCCTTGGAATCCAGCGCATCCTCGATCGTGAACTTGTGGATCTTCTTGTGTTTGATCTCTACAGGGACATATGAAAGATTCTGGAAATTCAGAAGCTGATTGCTCTTGATCGCAAAAGCCTCGCACGACTTTCCCTCATACATGATGGCTGCGGCATCGCCTTCCTTGTTGAGCAGCCTCAGATAATCGTCATCATTCAGTTCAGGATACAGAGCAGAAAGCAGCAGCACCTTTCCGTCATAGCCTATCTCATCGATTATCTCGTAGATGTTGTTCTTGACTCTGCAGCCGGGGACCTCGAGATCCGTTCCCACCAGAAATATGTCTTTGATCTCTTTGATCTTCCTGAGCTCCTTGACAGTATGCAAAAGCAGGTTCTCACCACGATACGGAGCCTTCGCAAGCTGTCTCTCCTGGTCATCCTTCATAAAAATGATGGCATTATTCATGATGTACTCGTCCCTCCATATACAAAATAATTATACTATTATTTAACGCATTATTTTGCCGAAACGCGCGTAATAACTGTCGTTTTTGACGATATTGTAGAGATCCAGTATCCTCTGTCTGTCTTCACTGATGCTGAAGACGGTAGAACCGCTTCCGGACATCAGCACATCTGGTGCACCGAGTCCGTTGAGTCTGTCGATGACTTCCTTTATGTCGCTGTTCATCGACTGCGCCACATCCTGCAGGGAATTGCCGATGAGACCGGAGAAGTCATCCCCTTCCTCCAGCGCTTTCCTGAGTTTTTCGATGTCCGGATGCGCGCATGTTTCAAGATCAAGCTCCTGATATGCCTTTGCCGTGGATATACCCGTCTTGGGCTTAACCAGCAGCACATAATAAGGCTTCTTCAGCCATATGGGTTCTATGATGTCTCCTATGCCCTTGACCTGGGCAGGGACGTTGTAATAGTTGAACAGCACGTCCGCGCCTACGGATATGCAGATGTCCCTTATCTCTTCCTTGTCTGGCTTGATACCATACAATTTCTCGAACAGTTTCAAGGCAGCCGCCGCATCCGCCGTTCCTCCTCCCAGCCCCGCCTGGATGGGGATGCTCTTGTGCAATACTATCCGGTGTCTGTCCTTTATGTCATATCTGTCCTTCAGGACGGATATCATCTTGTATATGGAATTATGCTCGTTGTATCGGATGTAGTGCCAGTTGCACTCGTAGCTGTCCATTTCGGCGATATCGATCTCCAGAAGATCATAAAAATTCACCGGCA
>JAGACP010000033.1 GCA_017614055.1 Erysipelotrichaceae bacterium
GTGACTGCCCGTATGAGCAGCTCAGCGACGAGCTTAAGGATTCTTTGAACGAGTATTATCTCGTTCCTTCCCTGGAGAACTATGACGAGGTCTACAGGGCCGTGGCTTTCTTCTGCTTCAAATACGGGAAAGTCGACTACATCGAGACCAACAATGAATACTGGCTGGAAAGAGACGCCAGACTCAGGACCGACTTCAACGTGAATACAGGCTTCCATATCGAGGACATGGAGGCGGTCAAGTTCAAATCCAAGATGAAGGCCAACTACATAAAGGCGGGGATACCTGTCGCCAGATACCACATGGTGGACGACTATGAGGACTGCGCGAAGTTCATCGAGGAGGTGGGCTATCCCGTGGTAGCCAAGCCGGACAACGGCGTGGGAGCCAACGACACCCACAAGATCAAGAACGAGGAAGACCTCAGGCATTTCTTCGCGACGAAATTCGATGTCCAGTACATCATGGAGGAATATATCTACGGCGAGGTCCAGACATACGATTCGGTGATAAACGCAAAGGGCGAACCTATTTTCGAGAACGGCAACGTCACCGTCAACAACCTGATGGAGACGGTCTCCGAAAACAAGAACTGCTGCTTCTATGAAAGAAGCCAGCTTCCCGACTACCTGCTGGATGCGGGAAGAAGGACGGTCAAAGCCTTTGGCGTCAAGAGCAGGTTCGTGCACATGGAGTTCTTCCGTCTGGACAGGGACCAGCACATCGGCAAGAAGGGCGACATCGTGGCTCTCGAAGTAAACATGCGTCCTCCAGGAGGCCTGGCTCCGACGATGATGAACTATGCCAACGGAACAGACGCCTACGAGATCTGGGCGGACATGATCGCCTATGGCCATACCGACAGGATCAAGGGAGCGAGCCGCGTCTGCTGCTTCGCATCGAGAAGGGACGGCCATGAATTCGTACTTTCACCGGAAGAGATCAGGGAGAGATATGCCGATCATCTGGTGGAGGAAGGAAGAGTCGAGGAGGCTCTTTCGGGAGCCATGGCGAACTATATGTTCATGGGTCTGTTCGATACCGAAGAGGAAGCCAGGGATTTCGCCAGGGATGTCCTGAAGGAAACCGCAGAGTAAATAATCTATAGGAATAATAGAATCATACCGGCAGATCAATGCCGGTTTTTTATTATTGACATCATGTTAAGCAGATAATAGAGTTAATACTGGTGTGACTAGTTGAGAGTGTTTTGCGAGTAGATAACTGATAGAATAGTTATGACTGCAGATCGGAGGTATCTCTATGTCTGAAAAAGATTTCCTTAGCCAGTTTTCCGACAGCGGAAAACCGGAGAGTTTCAGGGAGGAAGAGAGGATCCCTGTACAGAAACAAAGAAAACCGGTAAACAAGGGACTGCTTGCCGCATTGGGGGCGGTCCTGGTTGTATTGCTGGTATTGTCATATTTCCTGTTCTTCGCTCCGAAGATCGTCATGCCTGACTTTCTCGGCAGGAACAGGACCGACGTCGCCGCCTGGGTGAAGCAGCAGGGCATAGAGCCTGCGGGCATCGTATTTGAAGAGACCTATGACTTCGATACCGAGGAAGGGGACATCCTTTCCCAGAGCGTCCAGGCGGGAAAGAAAGTCAAGAAGGACGTCAAGATCAATTTCACGATGTCCCTGGGTCCCGATCCCGATGAAAGGATCAGGGTTCCCGATCTTGAGAGCATGACCAAGGACGAGATCCAGGACTGGATCACGAAGAACAAGCTTTCCAAGACCAAGATCATGACTTCCTATCATGACGAGGTCGAAGAAGGCAATGTCATAGACTACAGCTTCACGGGTGCGGACGAGGATTCTTTCACCAGAGGTTCAACATTGAGGATAAACATCTCCAAGGGACCTACGCCTGCCGGAAAGGTCACGGTGGAGGATTTCGAGAAGAAGATGTTCGATTCGCTCGAAGCGTGGGCGAAGTCCAAGAAGATAAATGTCGAAAAGACCGAGGCATATTCGGACAAGGTCGAAGAAGGATACATCATCTCGCAGTCCGTTCCATCGGGAAGGACGATCAACGAGGGTGATACGATCACCGTCGTGGTATCCAAGGGCAAGGCCGTATACATGCCGAACATGTATGAATGGACCGAATCGCAGATCAATGCGTGGTGCGCGAAGAACGGCGTCATGCTGGCAAGCGTCAACTACAGATACGACGAGGAAGGAAAGGGCGAATGCATCGGACAGTCCATACCTGCGGGTAGACTGGTATCTTCCGACGACTATCTGGAAGTGACCATTTCTCTTGACGACGCCAACGTGGCGGAGTTCATCAGAGAGTACGGCGAGCATGCGTCATACGATGATCTTTACCGCTGGATCAAGGAAAAGAACACCCAGGGTGCGCATCTGTCCGTGAGCGTGTCTTACGAGCTGAATGACACGGTCGAGATCGATCACATCGTCAGCATGTCCAAGAAGACCAAGAATACCGATACGGTCAATGTCGTGGTATCAGACGGCAAGAACATCATGCTGAGGGACGACACCAAGAATGATCTGAGATGGAGCAGTCTTTCGAATGAATATGAAGTGAGACAGCTTTGTGAATACAGCGGCGTGGCCTGCCAGATCAGCTACACGAAGAGAGAAGGACTTTACAACGGCGATCTTGTGAGCATCACAAGGAGCGACGACGGAAGCAGGCCTATCGCGGGTACTTACATCACCCAGAGGCACTACATAAAGGTCGTGATCGCCGACAACGGAGCTGCAGGCGCAAGACCTGACAGCATGGAACCTGGTAACAGCGGAGAAGGAGACTGATAGAGAATGAATTTCATAGATCGCGCATTCAGGAACGTCACGCGCAGGGTGTCGAAGACCGTACTGCTCGTGCTGACGTTCTTTCTGATAGGGAACCTGGTCATCATCGGACTGGGTGTGTCAAGCGCCAGCGAAAGCGCCAAGACGCTGACGAGACAGAAGATGAGGGCTGTCGTCTCCTACGGGATCGATTACAGCAAGATAAATGAATATGTAAACAACATAACCGACCAGGATGAACTGGAGGAGTTCTACAACAATTATCCGAGGATAAAGCTCGAGGAAGTCAAAGCCTTTTTGAGCGATGAAAGGGTCAAGACCGCCAATGCCACCAGCATCAACATGTGGTACAGCGACGGCACGGATTCTCTTGATTTCGTTCACCTTGGAAACAGGGTCGAA
>JAGACP010000034.1 GCA_017614055.1 Erysipelotrichaceae bacterium
AACGATGCTCCGGTAAAGATGCAGATGGCTTCCTTCAAGGACATCGCGGAAGCTGAGCAGTGCATAGAGGACATGAACAACGGCACGACTTTCGATACCGCTGCCCTCAACAACAACTCCCAGAGTTCTCCTGAAGCCAAGATCTATACCGATACCGATTCATCGCTGGTATATGAGGTCAAGGAATACCTGAATTCACATGACTCTCTCGGTGTTTCCGACATCATCACGTATACCGTGACATCCACCGATGCCGACGGACAGCAGCAGGAAGACAACACCTACTATCTGCTCAACGTCATCAGCAGAGACGTCAATGAATTCAAGGACGAATATGTCGAGCTGGCAGCTTCTTCCGTAGAAGCCGACACGCTCTACAGCTATCTCTTCAACAAGCACGACATCCAGTTCTATGATCAGGATCTCTACGAGCTTGTGACGAAAGAATACGAGGTGCTCAAATAATGTGCCTGTTCTGCGAGATAATCAACGGAAACATCCCCAGCAGCAAAGTCTATGAAGACGACGAGTATCTGGCCATCCTGGACATCGCCCAGACGACCAGAGGACATACGCTGGTGATGCCGAAGAAACACTACGATACTTTCCTCGACATGCCGAAGGAAGAGTTCGAAAAACTGATGGGCAAGACCCAGGAAGTCGCCAGAGTCGTTCTTGAGAAACTCAACGCCAGCGGCTGCAACATCCTGATCAACACCAATGAAGTTGCCGGACAGACCATCATGCATGTCCATGCCCATATCATCCCAAGATATGACGCAAATGATACGGTAACGTTCCAGTTCACCGAAAACAAGCTGGATCTTAATGAAGTATTGAACGACATAACCAAAGCTGAGTAATTAATCAGCTTTTTAATTACAAAGAAAAATCGGAAGATATTATTCTTCCGCTTTCATTGATGATGAGATTATGAACTATTTAGCCGTTTCGCTTGCTCTTGTCTCGCGGATGACGGTTACCTTGATCTGACCGGGATAAGTCAGTTCGTTCTCGATGCGTTCCTTGATCTCCCTGGCGATGATCGTGCACTTGTTGTCGTCGACCTTCTCAGGTACGACCATGACGCGCACTTCACGTCCGGCGGAGATGGCGTACGCCTTCTCGACTCCGTCATATTCGTTGGCGATCTTCTCAAGAGATTCCAGACGGTTGATGTAGTTCTCGATGCCTTCGTATCTAGCGCCCGGTCTTGCGGCTGAAAGCGTATCCGCTGCGGCTACGAGGACTGAGATAAGGTTGTTCGCCTGCACATCGCCGTGGTGAGACTGAATCGCATTCACGACCTCAGGTCTCTCGTTGTATTTCTTGGCGATCTTGGCACCCAGTTCGACGTGGGTTCCTTCCTGTTCGAAGTCAACAGCCTTGCCTATGTCGTGCAGAAGTCCCGCCCTCTTGGCCAGGTTCTGGTTGAGACCCAGTTCGGCGGCCATCATGCCGGCGAACGAAGCGACTTCGATGGAATGCTCGAGACCGTTCTGCCCGTAGGAATATCTGTATCTCATGCGTCCGACAAGCTTGACGAGTTCCTTGTCCATCTTGCCGATCTGCAGCTTGAAGCAGGCATCCTCGCCGTACTTCGTGATCTTCTCGTCCATCTCCTTGGTCGTCTTGTTGACGACGTCCTCGATCCTGCCCGGCTGAATCCTGCCGTCGCGGATCAAAGTCTCAAGGGACAGTCTGGCGATCTCTCTTCTGATCGGATCGAAGCATGATACCGTAATGGCTTCAGGGGTATCGTCGATTATCAGGTCGACGCCCGTAGCCTGTTCGATGGCACGGATATTCCTGCCTTCTCTGCCGATGATCCTTCCCTTCATTTCCTCAGAAGGAAGGGCCACTACCGAGATCGTCCTGTCGAGAGTCTCTTCCTGGGAATACCTCTGGATAGCCGTCGCGATTATCTCGCGGGCATTCTCCGCAGCCGTCTGTCTGGCTTCGTCTTCCTGGTCTCTGATGTATGCAGCGACTTCGTCCTGCATCTTTCTCTCGACTACGTCCATAAGTTCGTCATGAGCTTCCTGTTCGCTCATGTTCGAAACACGTTCCAAAAGTGCAATCTGACCGTCGATCCTTGATTGCAGATCTTCTTCCATTTTATCTAGTTGAGCTGCTTTGTCTTCAGCTTTTCTTAGTTTTTCGTCTAATTTACGCTCTTTCTGCGTAAGGTTTTCATCACGGAAATTCAGAGAATCCTCTCTTCTCTGCAGCTTGTTTTCCTGCTGCAGGACCTCACTCTTCTTTTCCTTGATCTCTTTCTCAGCCTGTAACTTCAGATCATAGACCTGTGTCTTGCCATCCAGAACGGCCTGGTTGATCGTGTTCTTAGCCTGATTTCTAGCGTCTTCTAAGATTTTTTCAGCTTCTTTTCTGGCATTTCTGCCGATCGCTCCATTGAGTATGAATACCAATAAAGCACCAACTATTAAACCTAGTAAAATGGAAAGTACATCAAAATTCATATTCTATACCTCCATAAAAAAACAAAAATATCAGGAATAATCCCACTTTATTTTACAATATTTCACGTTTTTTCACAATATCAAAAAGACTGTCCGGTAGACAGTCTTCATATCAGTCCTTGTTTTCTTCCTTATTGAACATCTTGTTCTTGATCTGTTCGGTTATCTCCTTGTCGATCTCCGGATTAGCCGTCAGATAAGCCCTTACGGCTTCGGCACCTTGGCCGATCTTCTCGCCCTTGTACGAATACCACGAGCCTGATTTCTCCAGAATGCCCATCTCCGAACCGAGATTTATCACTTCGGACAGATGCGAGATGCCTTCGCCGTAGTATATCTCCACCTGGCAGGTCTTGAACGGAGGAGCCACCTTGTTTTTGGCGACCTTGACGTTCACCTTGTTTCCTATGACTTCCTGTCCGTCCTTGATGGCTTCGGATTTCCTCACTTCCAGTCTGATGGAAGAATAGAACTTGAGCGCCCTTCCTCCGGTAGTCGTCTCCGGATTTCCGAACATGACGCCGACCTTTTCTCTGAGCTGGTTGATGAATATCGTCGTACAGCCGTTGGCGTTCATGGCTCCCGCGAGCTTTCTCATGGCCTTGGACATCAGACGGGCATGGAGACCGATGTTGGAATCTCCCATCTCGCCGTCCAGTTCGGCCTGAGGGACCAGAGCGGCTACGGAGTCGATCACGATAAGATCTATCGCACCTGATTTGATCAGCACTTCAGCGATCTCCAGAGCCTGTTCTCCTGAATCCGGCTGTGAAAGTATCAGTTCGTCCACATCCACGCCGAGAGCCTTGGCATATTTTGGATCGATCGCATGCTCGGCATCGATGAATGCCGCCTTGCCTCCGCCTTTCTGACATTCGGCGATGCACTGCAGCGCCAGCGTGGTCTTTCCCGATGATTCAGGACCGTATATCTCGATGATCCTTCCTCTTGGAAGTCCTCCGACTCCCAGTACATAGTCTATGGCAAGCGAACCGGTCGAGATCGTATCCACATCCACGAAAGTATGCTCGCCAAGCTTCATGACCGCACCCTTTCCGTACTGTTTCTCGATCTTGCTGATAGCCTCGTTCAGAAGCTGATCTTTCTTCTCGTCGCTCATTTCGACAACTTCGTCTTTTTTCGCCATCGCATTTATTCCTCCTAACAATTATTCACTTCAGATGAGGGAATTCCTACATCGATTCGAAAATATAATCCTTTACCTGCATGAAATACGAATATCCGCCCGCCAGAGAGATGAAAGTCGTGAACCAGATCATGATCTCGGAAATAGGAAGATACCATATCTCGAAAGGCAGATTGTTCAGCAATACAAGTATTATCGTGAACATCTGCAGCACGGTCTTGAGTTTTCCAAGCAGGCCCGCCGAGACGACAACGCCGCGCTGGGCGGCGATCATCCTGCAGCCGTCCACCACGATGTCTCTCAGGATCATTATGATGCAGCATACCAGCGGTATCATGTGCTTGTATGAAAGTATTATCAGCATCATGTTCACCAGCAGTTTGTCAGCTATCGGATCGGCGAACTTGCCGAAAGTGGTGACCAGGTGTCTCTTTCTGGCTATCTTTCCGTCCAGATAATCGGTTATGGACGCAAGTGCGAATATGCCCAGGACTATCAGATTAAGGTACGGAAGCACGATATTGTCGACCATGAAATAGCCCAGGCGCAGATTGAACTGTTCATACGGGAAAAGCCATACAAGTGCCAGTATCGGCACGAGAACTACGCGGAATAATGTCAGTTTATTAGGTAAATTCATACAATCATTCTATCACATTTTGATGCCGATATAATTATACCATTGCAAGAATTAATTTCAAGTTGACCGGATAATAAAAAACCACCTTGGTGGTCTATATTCGAACAAACAGTATTCAATAAGCCATGTTCTGTACTGGACAATCATTTATCTGCACTTGCGTGCCCCGCACATCGCTTTATTTCGCTATTGCAGGTTCCCCTACCATAATTTGGGTTTCTCACTTATGGGGTTTATCACGTTCCACTCATCCATTTCTGAATGACTCGTCTCTTTGACACTTTTACAGGCGCTTTCCATGGGCACGAGCCTTTAGGAATTAACCAGCCGTCAGCATATAGCTGCCTAAGCTTGTCGTTTCGCTTAGCATAAACACTACATCCGTCTCAGGATGTGTGAGCATGGACTTTCCTCTGGAATAGACCAGCGATTGTCTGAATACTATTTGTTGGAAACTAATTCTTCCAGACGAGAGATCCTCTTGAGGATGTCCACCGAACTGTAGGAAGTGGTGTTGGACAGATCGAAGGCTACTTTCCTTCCTTCAAGCTCGATGTTCCTGTTGGTAAGTTCCTTGACCTGCTCCTGAAGCTTGGCTACAGAATCAAGGAGCTGCTGAACATTCTCTTCCATGATCTGATAGTCTTCCAGTATCTTGTCAAGAAAACTGTCGACTTCATTCGGAGCATAGCCCTTGAAATCAACATCGAACTGTTTATCAAGAATCTCTTCAGGTGTTAGGTTCAACTTTTCCATATTCTCTCCTGTTCAACTATAATAAAACAAAACAAAAATTAAAGCAAGCGAATTGGCATTTGCCAAAGCGATATATTATAATTATACACAGGTGAAAAGATGAAGTATCCTAACAGCAACAAAGTATATGTCAAGCCGAAAGAATCTGCATCGAACCGCGGAATGTCTCTGGAGGACGACATAAACAGGACCAACCGCTACTATCTGAACCACGGGATCGCCGTCATCCACAAGAAGCCGACACCGATCACGATAGTGCATGTCGATTATCCGAAAAGAAGCGCTGCAAAGATAACCGAAGCCTACTTCAAAGTCCCTTCGACGACCGACTACAACGGGATATATCTGGGGAGATATATCGACTTTGAGGCCAAGGAATGCGAATCGAAGACATCGTTTCCGTTCTCATCTATTCACTCGCATCAGATCAAGCATCTGTCTGATGTCATGAAACAGGGGGCAATAGCCTTTATTATCCTGAGAATGGTCTCTCATAATAAAGACTTTCTGATTAGAGCTAATGATTTCATTGAGTTCTACGAAACGGCCGACAGGAGATCTCTTCCCTACAGCTGGATCGAAGAAAATGGTTTTGTGATTACCGGCAGGTATCCGAAACCCTGCGATTACTTAGCGATAGCTAAAGAAGTCTTTGACTTACAGGAGAATTATGACGAATAAAACCAAGAAGAAACGCAAGATCAACAAAGTGAATCTGTGGGCGATCATCATTTCGGCGGTTGCGATAATGGGCCTGCTTGCGCTTACCGCAGGCCTGGTACTCATAGGCATGATGCTTTCGAACAAGCCGGTACTCAATATGGCCGATTTCGATCAGACCGAGTCTTCGGTAATCTATGACAGCAAAGGAGACGAGGTCGCCAACCTGGGAACCGTCATCAGAAGGAATGTCGACTACGACGAGATCCCCAACTGCGTAATCGATGCTTTCGTGGCAATAGAAGACTCCCGTTTCTTCGAACATAACGGTTTCGACGTACCGCGTTTCACCAAGGCTTTCCTCGAGAACATCATGACGATGTCCTTCGGCCAGGGCGGTTCTACTTTCACCATGCAGCTGGTCAAGAACACGTATTTCGTCAACGACGATACCGGACAGCAGGCGGCAAGAAGCGGCGCTTCGGGCATAAAGAGAAAAGTACAGGAGATTGCTCTTGCCTTGGAACTTGAAAGATACAAGGCGAAGCAGGATATCTTCGTATCATACATCAACAAACTAAACTTCGGCGGCGCGAACATCCGCGGCATCCAGAAGGCGTCACAGTATTATTTCGGAAAGGACATCAGCGAATGCAACGTCTTTGAAGGTGCCCTTCTTGCCGGCGTCATCAACGCTCCGTCTCTGTATAATCCTTTCTACAACCTTGAAGACGCCCAGGAAAGAGTCACGGAAGTGCTCTATCAGATGTACAACCACGGCTACATCTCCAGAAGCGAATACGAACTGAACAAGTCAATAAGAGTTGAAGATGTCATAAAAGATCCTTACGCCTCTTCAGGCGATGGCGAAGGAATACCTTACCAGGCATATATAGATGCGGTCGTAAGCGAAGTCATAGACCTTACCGGTCTTGATCCGTACACCACGACCATGCACATATACACCCACATGAACAAGAACATCCAGAAGCAGATGGATGAGATCCAGGCCGGAAACATGGGCGAAGACTATCTGACATATCCCGACGAGTATTTCGAAGTCGCATCCGTATGCATAGAAAACTCTACGGGAAAGGTCGTAGGAATACTCGGAGGAAGAAACTACGCCAACGGCGGACAGCTTCTGCTCAACCACGCTACCGAACAGTACAAGCAGCCTGGTTCATCAATTAAACCTATTCTGGACTATGCCCTGGCATTCGAGAATCTGGGCTGGGCTACGGACCATGTCCTTACCGATGCCCCGATGTGGCTTGATGCGACCAACTCCATCATCGTATACAACGACAATGGAACATATCTGGGAGACGTGACACTCAAAGATGCTTTGGGACAGTCGCTTAATACATGCGCCATCCAGACTCTGCAGAACGTTCTGAATGAGAAGAAATATGAATATGTAGTCAACTACGCGCAGTCTCTGGGGTACGATTTCACCCTAGAAGATTTCAACGTGCAGTATGCCGTAGGCGGATCCACCTGCGAAGTTACTCCTTACCAGCACGCTGCAGCATACACGGCGATCATGAACTACGGCGTATATACGCCGCCTCACACGGTCGAAAGGATAGAATTCACCAACGGCAAATCCCCTATCACTCCTGTATATGAATCGACACAGGTTATCTCGGAGGAAGCTGCTTTCCTTACGACCGAACTGATGCATTCCAATGTTGCGGATTTCGGAGGAACATATCTCTACATAAGATCCGAAGACTACGACGTCTACGGCAAGACCGGTACGACAGACTACGGTACATCCGGAAAAGACTACGGCATCCCTTCAGGAGCCATCAAGGACGGATGGATCGTCGCCGCAACAAGCGAATATACTACTGCCACATGGGTCGGCTATGAGAAAGCCGTCGCAGGACAGCAGTCATACATAACCAACAGCTACTACCACAATGACAGACCTCAGGGCAAGATCGCGCATCTGATCCTTGAAGCTGCATACAAGTACGGCGAAAGAAAGCCTACCAAGCTCGTGCAGCCTTCAGGCGTGACTTCGATAACCCACGTCATAGGCACATGGCCGTATGCGACTTTCAAAGACGGCATGGATGAATCTTTGAAGACAACAGGCCTTATCAAGGCAGATTCGGTAAAACTCGTCGATCTGGCAAAGCCTGATATCGAATCATTGTCAGGCAGCTATACCATAGAACTTGGAGACAACGGAGACCTCTTCATCGAATGGCCTAAGTATCCTGACGAGAAGAAACTTGAAGAAGCAACGGACGTCAAGGACATCTCCCTCAAGAAAGGCGATGAAGTCATCGTTGCTGCGGAAGGCAAGTGTCTGTTCGACTATACGAAACTCTATGGCCCTATCAGATACATGGCTGACATCAAGATAACAGGCAGTCAGAACAAAGACGACCATATCGTTACTAAAGACCATAATTACTCAACAGTGCTCAGCCTGAATCCAGGTGATACGGTCAGTGTGGAGATCTATTACGGCTACAAGAATGGTGATACTACATCAAATAAAGCTACATTCTCACAGAATGCGGATATATCTTTCACTATTCCGGAAAAAGGAAGCTCAAGAGATAAAGTTGAGAATTGGGCAAATCGCTACAGTTTCATATCATTCAATGTTGAAGAAACAGAAAATCTTGAATTGCTGGATGACAAGAAATTTGTCGTAACAGACAGCGACGGACGTACTCTGGAATATCAGACCACCATTCATGTCAAGGATGCAGGTGAAAGGTATTATTGCACATATTATGTACAAAAGGCGTACAACATATCACTGCATGTCACAAGTGCCAGCGGTGGTGGACTGAATGTCAGCGTAACATACGATGGACATGATGAGATCGCTTGGACTTACAATTCCGATTATCCGAATCTTTATACTAACCTCAGCGGCGATACATTAGAATTACGTCCACAGGAAGGCATTGAAGATGGAACCATAACCGTCACTGTAAAAGCTGGAGATGTCTCTGATTCTATCACAATCAATATCTCCGGTGGAGAGTTATCATATAACTGATTTATTATATGTAATGAAAAGCACGTTACTCAATGTAACGTGCTTTTTTTATTGTCATAAGAGTTTGGTTCTATTTCACGAATCCCTGAATATCGATATTGATCTTCTTGCATTCGGTACCGGTCATGAGCAGGATGTTTTCCGCCACTTCTTCCTGTACCCTGTTGCACAGTTCTACGATATCTACTCCCTGCTTTACTTTTACGGACAGAACGATAGAGAGATCTGAATTCTTATCTATCTTTGCTTCCGCATAGCTCTTGTCTTTCTTTACGGGATAAACATTCTTTATTCCCTGGCAGGCGATGGAAGCGATATCTTCATATGCTTTATTCGTTATTTCGTATGTTCCACTGTTTTTCATAACTAGATTATATCACCCTTCTGAGTCCTTTAGGATATTTATTTTTCAGCGTTCCGTTCACGCATTTTGCGAATCCAATACTGTTGTTTCTGTATGTCAAAAGATAATACGCATCCTTGAGATCCGCCTTAAGTTCATACCCTTCCACATATCTTGCGAGTTCATTCTCATTCAGTTCATATACATGTCTGTAATGTCCTTTGAGGCTGTTGGCTCTGTAGAAGTCATGATCAAGTTCAAAGCGTTTGTTTTTCATTTCTCCGACTTTTATCCCGTATCTGATTATGTTCGAACCAAGATCAGGAAGCGGCATCAGAGACATATAGTATGTGTCGCGGTATCTGTACAGATAATATTCTTCCAAATCAAGATTTTCCGATATGAATTTCTCTAATGTTTTATCGGTTACGGTTTTCAGATAACTGATGTCTGATTCTTGATCAACATCGTTCTTTCTCATGATGCAGAAGAACTGGCCTTCGGTACCTTCCAGAGGAGACAGCTTGACTGTACCTTCAAGTCTCGAGTGACTCTTGAGATCGATCTTAACGATATACATGTCGGAATGCGTTTCAAGGAATGAACTTATCTGATCTTCATCCTCTTCGAATGAATACGTGCATGTAGAATATACGAGCTGTCCGTTTCCTTTCAGTATTTTATATGCATCTTCAAGAAGCTGTTTCTGGATGTCGGCCAGCTGATTAATCCTTTCAAGGGAATAACTGTCGAACACTTCCGGATATTTCCTGACGATCCCTTCTCCCGAACACGGCGCATCGAGTACGACTATGTCCGCAAAGTTCTCCAGCTGATCGGCGAGTACGGAACAGTCTTTGTTTGTGATGATTACGTTGTCCAGTCCAGGTCTTTCCAGATTCTGCGACATGATGAGCGCCCTGCTGTGGTTCACGTCGTTGGCAATGCACAGCACGTCCTTTGGAAGTCTGTTCAGGATGTTTATCGTCTTTCCACCCGGTGCCGCGCACATGTCGACGACGGTCTTCACGTTCTCTGTGTCGATGTATTTCGTCGTCAGAGAGGATGCCGTATCCTGGGGATATATAAGTCCCAGATCGTATGCGATTGTCTTGCCTATGTTGTCGTATGAATGAGAGAAACTGCTTTCGTCATATGTGCTTTCTTCGTAAGGAAAATCGACCAGATCGAGTATGTCCTGTCTTTCCGCCTTGTTCGTATTGAGAAAAAAGCCCTGATGGCACGGCTCTTTCAGTGATTCGAGATATTCCGCATGATCATCGCCGAAATACTCTTTCGTTCTTTGTTCGAATAGTTCTTTACTCATCTTCGAATATGATCGTCAGTTCCTCTCCAA
>JAGACP010000035.1 GCA_017614055.1 Erysipelotrichaceae bacterium
GACATTTTGATGATCATCAGGAAAGAAGAAAGAAACGTAAAAGTCAGGGAAGCGATGCGCGAGGGTCCGGGTGTTGTCACGATCACGGACGTCTGCAGCAAGGAAGATCTTTATGAAAAGGGAAGGCTGTTCTCGGAAATGCTTCTGAAGCAGAACTGCGGCATAGGCTATCACACGCATGAAAACGAGACGGAGATCTTCGTCGTAAACAGAGGCAAGGCCATCTACAATGACGACGGCAAGGAATATGAAGTCAGCGAAGGCGACGTCATGATCTGTCAGGACGGCCACGGACACGGCGTCAGAAACGTCGAAGAGGAAGACTGTCAGATAACCGCGCTGATCGTTCTCAGATAAGCGGGAAACATAATAATGACCTGATCGGATGATCAGGTTTTGTTTTTGTGATTCTATTAATAGTGTTTATGTTATCATTTATGTGTAAACGGAGGAAACGCATGGAAGTCAGCGAAATCCCTTTATCGATCAGAGGAATTGTTATATAGGCGGCTGTGCAGACCGAAGTTTTTATGTATTGACTAACAAAGCCGCCTTTCCAGGAGGCTTTTTATATGAAGAAGATAAATAGAAAAGAAGAGAACGCAACGGACCTTGAGAACAGACTGAAGGCTTTTTCGTCAATGTCCCAGCATGAGATCTACGATCATTTCTCCATCAGCAACGACGGTCTTGATGCTCATCAGATCGAAGAGGGACAGGAGAAGTACGGACCAAACGTAATACGTTCTTCCGGTCAGGACAGCGTATTCACGAGGATCAGAGAATCGCTGATCAATCCTTTCAATATAGTACTGCTGGCGGTGGTCATCGTGACATATTTCACCGATGTCGTCATCGCCACGAAGAAGTCATACGCGACCATAATCATGCTGGTGGTGATAGTGCTGATTTCGTCAGTGACATCTTTCATCCAGTCCCAGAAGTCCGACAGTGCGGCAAAGGCCCTGCAGCAGATGATCGTTACCAAGGTCAACGTCGTAAGGGAAGGAATGAAGAAGGAAATATCGATCGAGGACTGCGTTCCGGGCGATATCGTCATCCTGGGTTCGGGAGACCTCATTCCGGGCGACGTAAGACTTTTCGATACCAAGGACCTGTTCGTCGACCAGGCCCAGCTGACCGGCGAATCCAATCCGGTCGAGAAGTATTCCGAATACCGTGAAGCCGACAACATCACCGATCTGGCAAACATCGGATTCATGGGCTGCGATATAGTTTCGGGATCGGCCAAGGCTGTCATCCTGAGCACGGGGAACGATACTTATTTCGGTTCCATGTCCAAGTCTCTTTCTTCAGTAAATCAGAAGAGCGTCTTCGACAAGAACATGGATTCCATATCCGGCCTGCTGATCAGGTTCATCCTGGTCATGATCCCGGTCATTTTTGCGGCGAACTATTTCACCAAGCATGATCTTCTGGGTTCCTTGATCTTCGCGATAACGATCGCGGTAGGGATTCTTCCGGAGATGCTTCCGGTCATGATGACTTCATCGCTGGCCAAAGGCGCCATCAGCATGTCCAAGAAGCAGACTATCGTCAAGCATCTCGGGTCCATCCAGACATTCGGAGAGATGGACATCCTGTGTACCGACAAGACAGGCACGCTGACCCAGGATGAGATAGTACTGGAGAAATATCTCGATGCCAGCGGCAGGGAAGACATAAGGATACTGAGACATGCGTTTCTGAACAGTTACTTCCAGACGGGACTGAAAAACCTGATGGACAGGGCGATAATCAAGAGAGCGGAAAAGGAAGGCCTTGACTATCTCAAACGTTCATATGTGAGAGAAGACGAGATACCGTTCGACTTCACTAGAAGGAAGATGTCGGTGGTCTTGAGAGACAGGAACCTCAAGAGACAGCTGATCACCAAGGGCGCCGTCGACGAGATCATCAGCAACTGTTCGTTCGTCGAGATAGACGGAGAGGTCAAGGAGATGACCGAAGAGCTGATGCAGAACGCATACAAGATCTCCGAGGACAACGGTGCGGAAGGCATCAGAGTCATCGCGGTCGCTCAGAAAAACGAGATACCTGAGATAGGCGCATTCTCCGCGGAGGACGAGAAGGACATGGTCCTGATCGGTTTCATCGGTTTCCTGGATCCTCCAAAGGAATCCGCGGTATCCGCCATAGAAGCCCTGAAAAACAACGGCATCAGGACGGTCGTCCTCACCGGCGACTCCCAGGCCGTCGCGATCAACATCTGCAACCGCATCGGCATAGATACGACATATAGCTACATCGGTTCCGACATCGACATGATGAACGACGGACAGCTTAAGAACGCCTGCAGGAAGTGTCAGGTATTCGCCAAGCTCAATCCTCTGCAGAAGAAGAAAATCGTCGAAGCTTACCAGCAGCTCGGCCATGTGGTCGGATACATGGGCGACGGCATCAACGATGCTCCGCCGCTCAAACAGGCCGACGTAGGCATATCCGTGGACAGTGCGGTCGACATCGCCAAGGAAGTGGCGGACATCATTCTGCTGGAGAAGGATCTCAATGTCCTGGATGAAGGAGTCATCGAGGGGCGCAGGACTTTCACCAACATGAACAAGTATCTCAAGATGGCGATATCCGGAAACTTCGGAAACATGATCTCCGTACTTGTCGCTTCTCTGACACTTCCGTTCCTGCCGCTCAAGCCTATACATATCCTTGTCCAGAACATTCTCAACGATTTCGCCCAGCTGGGCATGCCGTATGACAACGTGGAAAAGGAATACATAACCGAACCGATGAAATGGGACATGGATTCCCTGAAAAGATTCATGATCTGCTTCGGTCTTACATCAACCATCCTGGACCTGCTGTGCTTTGCGGTTCTGTGGTTCATCTTCGGATATAACACCGTGGATCAGGCGGACAGGTTCCAGTGTGGATGGTTCATCTTCGGCGTCATCTCGCAGACGCTGGTCATTCATACGATACGTACCCACAAGATACCGTTCATCGGCGGCAGGGCATCCGTGCAGCTGACGGTATCCACGCTGTGCGTCGTGATCATAACCGTCTTCCTTGGGCTGAGCGGCTTTGCCCGCTATCTGGACATGGAACCGGTGGATCGCAGCTACATCTTCTGGGTGGGTGGACTAATGGCTTTATATCTGCTGATAACGCAGATTATCAAGAATATCTACATAGCCAGATACAAGAAATGGTTCTAAGGAGGACAGAATATGGAAAACAAGACCGTTGAAGAGAATTTCGAAGAAAGAAACTATACGCAGGAAATCTTCGACATCATCCGCAAGACGAAGAATTCCCGTCTTCTGGCGCAAACGCTGACCAACTATCATGACAACGATATCGCCGATGCGCTTACTTACCTGTCTCCGGAAGAACGCAAGCATCTGTACAAGGCCATAGGAACGGAGGCTACCAGCCGCATCTTCGCCTATCTGGACGAGGACGTCGACAAGTATTTCGCCGAACTGGAAGATGAGAAGGCTGCGGACATCCTGGAAGAGATGGATGCCGACGATGCCATCGATATTCTGGAAGAACTGGATCAGAAGAAAGCCAGGGACATCATCGATCTCATCGAGACCGATTCCCAGAAGGATATCAAGCTCATTCAGTCCTACAGGGACGATCAGTTCGGTTCGTTGATGACCACCAACTTCATCAGTATCGAATACGGTCTTTCGATCAAGAAGTCCATCAATCAGCTGATCGAGAAGGCGGAAGAGAACGACAACATCGAGACCATATACATGACCAGGGACGGTCAGTTCTACGGAGCACTTCCATTGAGGGATCTTCTTATAACCAAGAAGGACAAAGATCTCGACGACAAGATCATGACCTCATTCCCGTTCGTCTATGACACGGAAGAGATCACCGACGAGACCATCGCCGCCTTGGCTGACTATTCCGAGGATTCGATCCCTGTACTCAACAGGGATACCAACGAGATCGTGGGCATCATAACCTCCGACGATATCGTCGAACTTTTCACCGAAGAAGAAGAGGAAGCCGTCGGCGAAACCAAGGCAGTTCTGAAGGAAAGACGGTTCGATGTCAGACAGATGGCAGGATTCGTACTGCTGCTTCTGGTAGCGGTGAACCGCATCCTGTCCATCGTTCCGCAGTTTGTTTACGTCGAGGCCGCCATGATCGTGACTGCAGTTGCGCTGCAGCTGAGTTCGCAGTTCAGTTCGCGTTCCGCAGGATAACACAGGACATAATGAAAGATGTATCTCATGCGGGATACATCTTTTTTTGTGCTTTGAACAATGTTTTTATCCTTCGATAAGTCCGAAATGGATAAGCGCCTTGGCTATGCCGTCATCGTCGATGTCGGCGGTGACATAGTCCGCCACGGCTTTCAGCTGATCGCTTGCGTTGCCCATGGCCACGCCTGTTCCCGCGAATTTCAGCATGGTCCTGTCGTTCTCTCCGTCGCCGAAAGCCATGGTCTGGGAGCGTCTGATACCTTCCTCGTCAAGGAACTTCTGTATTCCGGCGGCTTTGCCTCCGGTCCTGGCGATGATGTCGATGCCGGTGTCGTTCCAGCTGGTGATCGTGCAGTTGTCGAGCAGGTCGTCAAGTTTCTGTCTGGTCTCGCTGTTTACGAATGCCAGACACTGGTAGATCTTCTCGCCGTTGTATTCGCCGATGTCGGGGATGGTCCCGTGGGTGCTTTCCTGGGTCTGGATGACGACGTCGTCGACATAGTTGATATATCTTTTCTC
>JAGACP010000036.1 GCA_017614055.1 Erysipelotrichaceae bacterium
CGACGGCGACTACAGCAGGACCTACGAGCCTCGTTTCGCTTCCTGCGATACGGTTATATTCCTTGACTACAGCGAAGAAGAATGCATGAAAGGCATTATTGAAAGACTTGGAACGGAAAGAAAAGACATCCCCTGGACCGAAAATGAACTTGATCACGATCTGGCAAGACAGGTCAGGGACTACCGCAGAGAAAACCGTCCGGTGATATACGGTCTGATCGGAAAACATGCTGACAGACAGATACTGATATTCAGGAACCGTAAAGAAACAGACGGCTGGATATCCGTATAAAGGAGAAAACGATGGCATACAACTGGATAAATCCGAAAGACTATACGATGAACTCGTTCCTTCTGCTGGACAGATGGACTTTTCCGTGGATATTCACGGACTGTTCGAAATACGACTGGTTCGACGGCGAAGGAAAAGACTATAAAACAGAGATGGCAAAAGCCCTGTACAGATATCCTCATGTGACTGAATTCATCAGGGCTAAAGCGCCTGAATGCGGCGAATTCCTCGACGAGATACAGGCAATACCAAACGAAGGCTGGACAGAGGAAGAGATGAAAGACGCTGAATCATATATCCTGCAGGCGCATGAGACTTTCATCGTCTATGCCTACCCCGAAGTCATGAATCAGGTCAACTACATAAGAAACTGGGACGGGAAGTATCTTTATGAACTCGTCGATCTTGAAGACAAGATAGTCCTCGACGTCGGTGCGGGAACGGGAAGACTGGCTTTCGCCGCCGCGAAGAAAGCGAAACGCGTCTACGCCAGCGAACCATGCGACATGCTGAGAGAATACATGCGTGACAGGATCAGAAGAGAAAACATCACGAACATGAAGGTCCTTGACGGAGAAGTGCTGGATCTTCCCTACGAAGACGACACCTTCGACGTCGTGATGAGCGGACATGTGATCGGAGACGATTACGAAGGAGAGATAGCCGAGATAACCAGGATCACGAAGAACGGCGGCTGGCTTATAATATGCAACGGCGACGATGAATTCAAGAGAGAGAAACCGGATCCTGAACTGACTGAAAGAGGATTCGAATGGTTCCGCCACGAAAGCATAGAGGGCGGTATCATCTACAATTACCGCAAACAGGTGATCAAATAGCATCTGATGATGTATCAGAACTGAACGATGGACAACATTATAGAAAAGAACGCCGATATCTCTTATATCCTGGATGATCAGAAATTCAACTACCGGGTCTGCGCGGTCATCACATCGGATCAGAAGATCCTGGCCATGCAAGACGAGCTTTCGCCATACTACTATCTTCCGGGAGGAAGAGTCCGTCTGGGAGAAACCGCTGAAGATGCGATCATCCGCGAGATCGAAGAAGAACTGAATATCAGATCAGAGATAATCAGACCTCTCTGGCTGGTGCAGGGCTTTTTCAATGAAGACGTGGACAGGCTCGACTATCACGAGATCTGTATCTATTATCTTATGGATATCAGCGGATCAGATATCTTTGATAAAGGCGACAGATTCACTTTGCATGAAAAAGATCATACTCATGTTTTTGAATGGATACCTTTTGACCGTCTGAAGGATGAATACTTCTATCCCGTATTTCTCAAGAAAGATATATACGATCTGCCCGATAACTTTACCATCAGGACCGAATATGAGTGATCAAAATAAATGAAAAAGCCCCTGTCAAGGGGCTTTGAAATGATCGTCTTCAATGAATGATCAGACGTTCTTTCCCAGAAGTCTGAACATCTTTTTCTTGTATACTTCGACACCCGGCTGGTTGAACGGATTGACGTCAAGCAGGTAGCAGGTCATTCCGCAGGCCAGGAAGAAGAAATAGATCATGTAGCCGAAGGCAAACGCGCTGTTGTTTTCCAGATGGATGACGATGTTGGGATTGTTTCCTTCTTCGCTGTGGGCAGACAGCGTTCCTTCAAAGGCCATCTCGTTCACCCAGGACAGTTTCTTTCCTGAAAGATAGTTCATGTTGTCGAGGTTCTCTTCGTCATCAGGGAAGACGATGTCAAGAGGCATGTCGTCGACGTAGAACACCGTCTCGAATTCCGTCTTCGTGCCTTCCTGGTTGAACTGTCCGATGGAGTGCAGATCGGTAGAGAAACATGCGCTTGTCGGCAGTATGCCCTTTCCGTCCTTGCCTTCCGATTCGCCGAAGAGCTGTTTCCACCATTCGGCTATCATGTTGAGCTGCAGATGGTAAGTGATGAAATACTCGGCGCTGTATCCGGCTTTGTCGAGTATCCTTCTGGCTACGGCATACTGGTATGCCGGGTTGGTCAGAACGTTCTCGTCGTTTAGTTCCTCATGAGCCTTCAGCGAGCCTTTCATGAGTTCTTCGATGTCTATGCCTGAAAGAGCCAGCGGAAGCAGGCCTACGGCAGTCGATACGGAATATCTTCCGCCGATGTCGTCAGGGATGACGAATGTCTCGTAGCCCATCCTGTCCGCAAGCTGCTTCAATGTGCCTCTTGCCTTGTCGGTGGTGGCGAAGATCCTGTCTTTCGCCTCGTCGCCGTATTTCTCTTCCATGAACTGTTTGAAGATCCTGAAAGAAATTGAAGTTTCCGTAGTGGTTCCTGATTTCGATATTACGTTCAGCACCACTTCCCTGTCCTTTATGTGATTCAGTACCTGCGATACGTAAGTATGCGAGAAAGTGTTGCCGATGAAGATCGTCTCTATGCCGTTGTCAGGATAGAGTCCGTTTATCATCTCTATAGCCGCTCTTGCGCCGAGGTATGAACCTCCTATTCCGCAGACAAGAACCGTATCGTATCTGCCTTTCATCCTGTCCTTAAGTTCAATGATGCGTCTGAATTCTTCCTTGTCGTAGTTTATTGGCCAGTCTACCCATCCCAGGAAATCGCTTCCTTTTCCCGTTCTTTCGTGAAGATCGCGGTGCGCCTTCTTCACGCTCTCCGCATAGTCGGCAAGCTGTTCGTTCAGTTTTGCGTTTTCAAGATCTACTCTGATCATCGTATTCTCCCTTCAGCCATTCAGGCATTTTTTCTTCTATGGTCCTGAAACCGATCCTGTCATCGGGAAGACCTTCGAATCTGACCTTCTTGCGGTATTTCCTCATGTTCTGGGAAAGATCCTTGAAGGACAGACGCAGCTGTCTGTTTTTTCTGTCGACGTCTATGACCTTGACCATCACATATTCGCCGAGCTTGACGAAATGGTCGACGTTCCTCACATACCCCTTCGACAGTTCGGAGATATGGATGAGTCCGGTAACGCCGTCTTCGAAACGCACGAAAGCGCCGTACGGCTTGATGCCGCTGATCTGTCCGTAGACGGTCATACCTACCTTGTAGTCATCTATCCTGCTCATCGACTTACTAATTATATCATGCCTCCCATTAATCGTTTTACTATGATTTTGAACTGCAATGATGTAATATTTATTTGGAGTTTTGAAGATGGAAGATAAAGAAAGAATCGAATTGATCGAAAAGACTATCGAAAAGATCAGACCATATATACAGTCCGAAGGAGGCGACGTCAGATTCGTGAAACTTGAAGACGACATCGTCTATGTATCGGTACACGGCGCATGCGTAGGATGCTATGCTCTTGATTTCACGCTCAAAGACGGCGTCCAGGCGCTGATAATGGATGAAGTCGAAGGCATAAAAGAAGTCAGGCTCGCCGAATGATCAGCGGTCGTTGACCTGGAAGATCATGCACTTCAGATAATCAGAGATATTATTTCCTATAACGACAGGATGATCAGGTGACTGGATCCTGTTTTCAATCAGTCTCAGTCTCTTGTGCGCATCGTTGGCGCAGCTTTGTATGATGCTCAGGAAGTGATCTCTGTCGATGTATTCGCTGCACGAGCACGTCACGAGGAATCCCTGCGGATTCAAGAGTTTCATGGCTTTGAGATTAATCTCCCTGTAGCCTTTGGCAGCGTTCCTGACGCTGTTTTTTGATTTGGTGAAGGCGGGAGGATCAAGTATTATCACATCGTATTTCTCTTCACAGCTGTCAAGATAGTCGAAAACATCGTCAACGATGAATTCGGTATTGGTGAAGCCGTTCAGTTCGCTGTTTTCTTTTGCCTGTTCTACAGCAAGTTCGGAAGCATCGATGCCAAGGACATTTTTGCATACCGTTGCGGCAGAAAGCGCGAAACCTCCGGTATGGGTGAAGCAGTCGAGGACTTTCTTGTCTTTACATATCCTTCTGATCGCCAGATGATTGTACTTCTGGTCAAGGAAGCATCCGGTCTTCTGTCCTTCCGCTACGTTGACTTTCAGCTTTACGCCGTTTTCATTTATCAGGATGCCCGTATCGAAAGGTTCCGTGAGGAAACCCTTGACTCTTTCAAGTCCTTCAAGAAGGCGCACTCTCGAGTCGCTTCTTTCGTAGGCACCTTTGATGATCACATCGTCTTCCTTCAATACTTCGAGCATGTTTCTGACGATGATATCTTTCCTGACATCCATGCCCAGGGTATCGAATTCGAAGACCAGCACGTCCTCGTATTTGTCTACGATGAGTCCCGGCAGTCTGTCGGAATCGGAGAATACCACCCTGCAGGAGTCGGTCTCCACGACCTGTTTCCGGTAGTTCCAGGCATCGGAAAGCCTTCTTCTGAAGAGATCTTCATCGACGGCTTCGTCTTTGTCTCTGGTCAGAAGTCTTACCCTGATCTTGGAATTGTCGTTTATGTATCCGCGTCCGAGAAAGTCGTCCTTGTACGATACGACTTCCACGATGTCTCCGTTGACATAATCTCCTTCGACACGGTCTATCTCGTTGTCATAGACCCACAGTCCTCCGGAAGATATGGTGCGGCCTTCGCCTTTTTTCAGCGTAATCTTGCTCATACGTATATTATACAGACAAAAAGCCCCGAAGGGCTTTTCATGTGTTTATCTGAGTGCTTCCGCGCATCTGTCGCACAGACCGTCTTCGTTCTCTTCCTCGACGACGTTCCAGCATCTCGGACATACGTGGCCTTTGGCCATCCGGATATCCACTTCAGCCGTGTCGTACTTCGTCAGAGTCTCGTCGGTGAACGATACTTTCGCGACGATCAGCCACTGATTGATCTTGTCTCCGAAGTTGTCGAGAAGAAGTTTCCTGTCGCTTTCATCCACATGCAGCACGACATGGGCCTGCATCGGCTTCTCGATGGTCTTGGAGTTGATCGCTTCCTCTCTGGCCTTGAAGATGTCTGTTCTTATCTCGTGGAGTCTTGCGAAATCTTCAAGAAGCTTTTCCTGGCCTTCATATTCTTTGACTTCAGGGAAGTGCGTGTAGTGCACGCTGTCGGCTTCTTTGCTCTTGAAGAACGACCATACTTCCTCGGAAGTGTAGCACAGGATCGGCGACCAGAGCTTCACAAGATAATCGGTCGCATGGTAAAGCACCGTCTGCATCGCTCTTCTTCTTGGATCGTCAAGTCTGTTGCAGTAGAGGATGTCCTTGCCGAAGTCGCAGTAGTAGCTGGACAGTTCATTCGACATGAAGCTGGTCATTATCGAACTTGCCAGCACGAAGTCGTAGCTCTCGTAAGCTTCTTCCACTCTCCTGGCCATCTGGTTGAGCGATACCATCATGTATCTGTCTACAGGTTCAAGTTCCTCGTAAGGCACAAGATCCTTCGCGGTGAATTCTTCGCTGTTGATGTTTCCCAGCATGAACCTGAAAGTGTTTCTGACCTTCCTGTACTGCTCGGATACCTGCTTGAGGTTGGAATCTCCGATCCTCATGTCGGCCTTGAAGTCCTCGCTGGCGGCCCAGAGTCTCAGGATGTCGGCGCCGTACTGGCTGATGATCTTCAGCGGATCGACGACGTTGCCTACCGATTTGTGCATGGCTTCGCCCTTGGAGTCGCAGACATAGCCGTGTGAAAGCACTGACTTGTACGGAGCTGTTCCGTGAGTGGCGACCGATACGATCAGCGACGAGTTGAACCAGCCTCTGTACTGGTCTGAACCTTCGAAATACAGGTCGCACGGATATTCCTCGCCTCTGGCGATCAGTTCGTTCCATGACGATCCTGAGTCGAACCAGACGTCCATGATGTCGGTCTCCTTGGTGAAGTTTCCGTTAGGAGACTTCGGATTGGTGTAGCCTTCCGGCAGCAGATCCTTCGGTTCGGATTCGAACCAGACGTTCGATCCGTACTGATCGAACAGTTTCGCTATATGTTCGAACACGTCGGCCTCGATGATCGGCGAACCGTCTTCGTTGTAGATGATAGGGATAGGAACGCCCCAGAGTCTCTGTCTGGAGATGCACCAGTCTTTCCTGTCCTTGACCATGTTGGTGAGTCTTAGCTCGCCGAAGGAGTTGATCCATTTTACGTTCTTTATCGCTTCAAGCAGCTGAGGTTTGATCTTCTCGATGGATGCGAACCACTGGGTCGTAGCCCTGAAGATGACAGGTTTCTTCAGTCTGTCGTCATGAGGATACGAGTGGGTTATCCATTCGAGCTTGAGCAGATGTTCGGTCTCTTCAAGACGGACTGTAACGGTCTTGTTGGCATCGAATACCAGCTGTCCTTCCAGCCAGTCTCCCGCCTCGGCCGTCATGCAGCCTTTCTCGTCGACCGGACAAACTGTAGGAAGTCCGTATCTCTGGGTGGTGTAGAAGTCGTCAAGACCGTGTCCGCCGGCGGTATGGACGCAACCCGTACCGTCTTCGTCCGTTACATAGTCCGCAAGGCATACTACCGATTCCCTCTCTTCTGGATACAGGACATGTCTGCATACTATATATTCCAGTTCCTTGCCTTTGAAGGTCTTAAGGACTTTGTATTCATTGAGTTCAAACTTCTCCATCAGAGAATCGACGAGATTCTTCAGCATGATCAGTTTGCCTTTTTCCGTCTCTACCACGGCATATTCCATTTCCGGATGGAGCGTGATTGCCACGTTGCCCGGAAGAGTCCATGGAGTGGTGGTCCAGATGACGAACTTCTCGTCGCCATCAAGAACGCCCTTTCCGTCCTTGACGTCGAACGTCACGTAGATGGTCGGATCTTTTCTGTCGAAATAGACGATCTCCGAATCGGCTATGGCCGTCTCCTGATACGGAGACCAGTATATAGGTTTCAGACCCTGGAAGATGAGTCCGTCAAGAGCCATCTTCGCGAATGATCTGATCTGTCTTCCTTCGAATTCCTTGAACAGAGTGATGTAAGGATTGTCGTAGTCTGCGACCTGACCCAGTCTTTTCTCCGTGGCCATCTGACCCTTTATCTGTTCGTGGGCATATTCCTCGCACTTCTCCCTGAATTCCTTGGCTGATACTTCCTTGCGGTTCACGCCGAGCTTCTGCACGGCGTTCTCGATCGGCAGACCGTGGGTATCCCAGCCCGGGAAGAAAGGTGTATAGAAGCCTGCCATGGCCTTGGACCTGACGATGATGTCCTTGATGATGCGGTTCATGGCCGTTCCCGCATGCAGGTTGCCGTTGGCATAAGGCGGTCCGTCATGCAGTACGAAAGGCGTATGATCCTTGTTCTTCTCTAGGATCCTGTGGTAATGGTCGTCCTTCTCCCATTTCTCCAGTATTCCCGGTTCCTTGTTCGCAAGGTTGCCCCTCATCTCGAACTGGGTATTGGGCATGTGCAGTGTGTCTTTGTATTCCATCTTCTTCCTCCAATTTAAAAAGGTGCTACCCAAAGGGCGCATAAGCGCGGTACCACCTTATCTTATAACTTGAACTCTTAACGCGAGTGACGCCGGTCATTAGCCGGAGCTCATAAGTGATTCCCGCATGACTATGTACCGGTTCGCACCATCCACCGGTTCTCTTGAACAGTCATCATACGGACATGTCTTAATCTTTGCTAGTATTCTTCGCCGTTCAGATTGATGTCGCCACCGACCTGAAGGTTCTTCGGAGAGCACAGTATCACGTTCTCCCCTATCTTCTTGATGGAGCCGTCCACTCCGTAGATAACGCCCGAGAGGAAATCGATGATCCTCTGGCGGTATTCGGAAGGCATCCTGTGCAGGTTCACGCAGCAGGCCCTCTTGCTTTTTATATGAAAGCCGATCTCTTCCGCTTCGTCGAACGTTCTCGGCTCGAATATAACGATGCTTGTATTCTCGGTAATGCCGGAAGACTGGCCCAATGCAGACTTCTCATAAGGCGAAACGGCTTTTACTTCCTCTTCGGTCAGTTCGAGCTGTTCCTCTTCCTCTTCAGGAGCGATAAAATCACCCAATTTGTCCAAAATTCCCATGTTTTATCTCCTTCCATCTATACATTCTATCAAAGTCAGAGCGCTTTTATCAACTTGTTGGCAACCAGATAATCATACAATCCGTCATGCAGGACATCGCCCGTCTGGGCGAATCCGTGTTTCTTCAGCTCTTCGTTGGAATTTGCCATTATGACCGGATGGCATACGCTTTTCAGCATCTCCAGATCGTTGATCCCGTCGCCGAATCCGTAGGTGTTCTCAAACGGTACGTCGAGATATCTGATGATCTCCTTAACGCCCGTGGACTTGGTCACGCCTTTGACGTTCACGTCGTATGAGATGCCCGCATTGTGTCTGTATATGTCGGCATATGATCCCAGTTCTTCAACGGCCTTTCTGCCTGCCTCTTCATTAAGGAAACCTATCATGGCGATATGGAAATCTCCTGTAAGCTGACCTCTCTTTATGCAGTCCTTTAAGTTCAGTCCCCAGCTTGTCATGAAATATCTGAAGGCTTCGTTCTCCAGGGAATCGATATGGATGTCATCGATGCTTTCAAGGATGTAGAAACCTTCATATTTAAGGGATATATCCCTGATCATCTGCACGGCTTTGGGATCGAATGCTTTAGATGATACGGTCTTCCCCTCATATTCCGCATATGCGCCGTTGCACAGGATGAGACCGCTGGGTTCAAGACTCCTGACATTCTCTATCAGAAGGCCCTTGTTCCTGCCGCTGGCGATGATGACGCTGTCGCCCTGTTTCTTCAGTTCATTGACCGCATAGCGCGTTTTAAAAGAGACATCGTACATGCCTCTTGTTCCGTCTATTATGGTACCGTCTATGTCGCAGAAAACTACGTTACGCATAAAGCTGTATCTCGCTGGTCACATTGTAGCCTGCAGCCGTAAGCTTTTTCCTGACATCCTTGTGTCCGTAGATGATGACGACCACTTCGATGCCTCTGTCGTTGTGATAGACAGCCAGATTGGAGATGGATACGTTCTCCTCATCGAGGATCTTGGCGATGTCGGCCATGATTCCCTGTCTGTCTTCGGGTATGTTTATGACATATCTTACGCCTTCCTGGTTGTATCCCAGCAGATCGATGAATGCCGTGAAGATGTCGTTGTGCGTGATGATGCCGATGAGGGTATTGTCTTCCTCCACCACCGGCAGACATCCGATGTCGTTCTTCCTCAGGACCGTTGCGGCCTCTTCAAGAAGCGCATCCTGGTTAATAGTAATGACATCCTTGATCATTACGTCTCTTATGGTAAGCTTGTTCAGCAGATAGTTAAGTTCGAATACGGACAGTGAAGATGCCGAATTCGGCGTATTGGACGCTATGATGCTCTGAGTGACGAGACCCAGCAGCTTGTTCTTGCCGTCGACAACGGGAATGCGGTGCAGTCCGTTCTCCGACATCATGTCGAGTGCTTCCGATACGGATCTGTCGGGACCTATCGTAACGGGATCTTTGACCATATTGTCTTTTACGTACATGATTAACCTCCTAGATATGCCTTCTTGATATCTTCGCTGTTAAGCAACTGTTCGCCTGTTCCGGACATGACTATCTTTCCTGTTTCCAGGACATAGGCTCTGTCCGCTATTCCTAATGCCATTTTAGCATTTTGTTCGACCAAAAGCACCGTGACGCCCTGGGAGTTGATGTTCCTGATGATGTTGAAGATCTCCTTTACAAGCAGCGGAGATAAGCCCATGCTCGGTTCATCCAGAAGCATGATCTTCGGTCTGGCCATGAGGGCTCTTCCCATCGCCAGCATCTGCTGCTCTCCTCCGGAAAGAGTTCCCGCAAGCTGATGTTTCCTCTCTTCAAGGATCGGGAAAAGCGAGAACACGTTCTTCATGTCGTTCTCCACTTCGGCCTTGTCTTTCCTTCTGTAGGCGCCCATGTCCAGGTTCTCCAGGATCGTGAGCTGTGCGAATAGCCTTCTTCCCTCAGGACACTGGGCAATGCCCAGATCAAGTATCCTGTGGGCAGGGAGTCGGCTGATGTCCCTGTCGTCAAGCAGTATCCTTCCCGCGCTTGGCTTTATCAGTCCGGATATCGTATGCATGGTCGTGGTCTTTCCTGCGCCGTTAGCGCCTATAAGAGCCACGATCTGTCCGTCGTTCACTTCAAAATCGATGCCTTTTACGGCTTCGATCATTCCGTAGTTAACCTTAAG
>JAGACP010000037.1 GCA_017614055.1 Erysipelotrichaceae bacterium
AGGCTTTTTCACCTCGATGGCCATGTTTATGGCCTTCGATACGACCATGGACACGAGCTTGGATGGAGTCGTCACCATGACGAACTCGTCCACAGGTATCTGCTGGACGACGGATATCGCGATATCCGAAGTTCCTGGAGGCATGTCGATGATCAGATAATCAAGCTCTCCCCAGTGCACCTCGGTGTAGAACTGCCTGATCAGATTGCCCAGGATAGGCCCTCTCCACAGGACAGGATCCTCTTCATCCTCCAGCATCATGTTGATGGACACCACCTTGATGCCCAGCGTCGTAACAGCCGGGAAGATGCCCGCCTCGTCTCCCATGAGACTGTCATGGAGATTGAACATCTTCGGGATGCTGGGACCCGTAACATCGGCATCCATGATGCCCACCTTGTATCCCTTCTCGACCAGCTCTATCGCCAGCAGGGAAGACACCATCGATTTTCCCACTCCGCCCTTTCCGGACAGAACACCGATGATCTTGCTTATCTTCGTGTCATCGGTAGGCTTTATTTCTACTCTCTGCGAACATTCCTGACTGCAGGAACCGCAGTTTCCGCTGCATTCACTCATATAACTGAACCTCCACAACTATCTTATCACATTGTAAAATATAACCATGAAAATAGGCATCTCCGCCTGCCTTGCGGGCGACAGCGTCAGATATGACGGCAGACACAAGAAAGACGATATCCTCATGGAACTGTTGAAAGGACATGAGATCGTAAAAATCTGTCCCGAAATGGAAAGCGGTTTTACCGTGCCCAGAGATACGATAGAACTGACAGACGGAAAAGCGGTGACAAAGAACGGGAAAGACGTCAGCGACGAACTTTCCGAAGGATCCGGAAGATGTCTTGAAATGATAAAAGACTGCGACTTCGTGATCCTCAAAAGCAGATCACCGAGCTGCGGATACGGCTTCGTCTATGACGGATCTTTCTCCGGAAAGCTCATTGACGGAAACGGCGTGTTCGCGAAGATGTGCATCGGCAAAGGCATCAGAGTATTCACGGAACTGGATCTTGACAGGATAGAAAAAGAACTGAAATAAAAACGCGTCATCATGACGCGTTTGATTATTCATACATATTGAAGGATATCACTCGAACAGATTGTCGCTTTCCTCGTCCTTGCTGTATTCAGGAAGATCAGGAAGCTCGTTCAGCGTATACAGCTTGAACGAATCCATGAATTCCTCTGTCACTTCGTAAAGGATAGGCCTTCCCGGCGCATTGGATCTTCCCGCTTCCCTGATGAGGTTCCTGGCCTGCAGTTTCCTCAGCATGATATCCGCGCTTACGCCTCTCAACTCCTCTATCTCGACCCTGGTGATAGGCTGCTTGTAGGCGATGATGGCCAGCGTCTCCAGAGCGGCCTGGGACAGTGTCGAAGTCTTGGCCTCTCCAAACAGGATCTGGGCATAAGGATAGATGTCCTTCTTGGTCACGAATTTATATACCGAACCGTAGCCTACCAGCTCTATCCCATACAGTTCGCTGGCATACTTTCTCTGGATGTTCTCAAGGATTATATTGGTGTCTTCAAGAGACTTGTCGATGGCCATGGCGATCTGTTCGACCCTTGCGCCGTCTTCGCCCACGATGTAAAGAAGTCCCTCGACCACAGCCTCGATGTTCCCCGGCTGGGCAACGGTCTCTTTCCTGAGGACTTCCACCTTCTTCACAAGGCTCGGCGTCTCTCTCCAGGCTTTCTTCTCTTTACCGTCCATTTCACGTGCGGTTATATATGCGTTAATCATGATTGCTTCCCCTTGAGAACCAGATGTTCTCGTTGTCGTCTATCGTGAAAGCCAGATAATGATCCTTGGCCATATCCAGTATCGCGATGAAAGTTATGACATACTCATGCAGAGATTCGCAGTCTTCGATGAGCGTATCGAAACTGAATGTCTCGGGAAGATCCTTGAGTCTCGCCTTGATCTGCAGGATCCTGTCTTCCGGAGAAAGTTCCTTCTGCGTGAATTTGATGTCCAGAGGCCTTGTGAGCTGAAGCCTTCTCAGGACCTTGTTCATGGCCTTGAGCAGATCGTAAGGATCCCCTTCCAGCTTCTGCGCCTCGAGATCGTTCCTGTGTTTCGCTATCTCGTCGACAGACAGCGGCTTGGACAGCTGATCCTGCCTCTCCAGATAACTGTCGTAGAGCGTCTTGGATACTTCCTTGTACTTCTGATACTCCAGCAGTCTTCTGACCAGCCTGTCCTTCGGGTCTTCGTAGTCGTCCTCGAGCTCGTCTTCCTTCTTCGGAAGAAGCTTCTTGGACTTGTACTCTATCAGCGTCGCCAGTTCCACCAGATACTCGCTTTCGATCTCCAGATGGAGCTCCTCCATGCTGTGGAGATAGTTGATGTACTGATCGGTCAGAACTTCCATGTCCAGATCAAAAATATCCAGCTGCTGCTCGTGTATCAGATGCAGCATCAGATCCAGCGGACCTTCGAATTTAAGCGTCTCTACCTCAAAACCCATCCACCTCATTATAGCATTAAATTATGCTATTATTGAGTTGAGGTAAAACAATATGAAAGTCGGAATAGCGAACGATCACGCCGCTGTCGATCTCAAGAACAGCATCATCGAACATCTGAAAAACGAAGGCTATGAAATAGTCAATTACGGCACCGATTCACATGAACCGTACGACTTCACGGAAGCCGCCGTTCCTCTGTGCAAAGGCATCCTGAACAAGGATGTGGACCTCGGCATAGCCATCTGCGGAACGGGCGTAGGCATCTCCATCGCCTGCAATAAAATAAAAGGCATCAGAGCCTGCTGCTGCTCGGAATCGACCACCGCGCATCTTACCAGGGAACACAACGACGCCAACGTCATCTGCTTCGGCGCGAGGATTGTTTCCACGGAACTTGCCTACGACATCGTCGATACATTCCTGAAGACTCCTTTCTCCAACGGAGAGAGGCACAAGATAAGGCTCGCAAAGCTTGCCGCACTGGAAAATGAGAGATGATCTCATTTTTTTATGGAGAAAAACATGGAAAAGACAATGCTTGACTACATCAAAGAATCGCCGGATATCGAACTCGATATCATAGACAATTCTTCAGATTACACCGGAGAGCTTACAGACTTCTGTCTCAACGATAAAGGCCTGTGTTTCATCGCCTCAGGATCTTCATACAATGCCTGTCTCTGCGCAAAGTATTTCATGCAGCACGTGCTGGGCATGGAGATCAGACTGGTCACTCCTTTCACCTTCCTTAATCACGACATGGAATATCTGAAAGACATGAACTTCATAGGCGTATCGCAGTCGGGATGTTCGACGAATACCCTGAATGCCCTTCAGGCACTCAAAGACAGAGGGATCAGGACCGCATGCCTCACAGGCAGAAAAGACTGCGATGCATCAGATATAGTAGATCTTCTCGTCGACTGGCATGCAGGCGAAGAGAAGATAGGATTCGTCACCAAGGGCGTCAGCACGCTCACCTGTTTCCTGATGTGTTTCGCGGTGGAACTGGCACTTAAGAAGAGTATCATCGGTCAGGATGAATACATTAAATTCAAAGATAAACTCAGACAGGCCGTAAACCTGCAGCCGGAAATGATGGAGAATACCATAAAAGTCTTCAACGAACATAGAGACGATTTCATCAGTCCGAGAAGAGTGATCATCCTTTCAAGCGGACCGAACCTCGGAACCGCGATCGAAGGAGCGCTCAAGATGTCCGAGACCTCCTGCATCACCGCCATGGCCTGTGAAGCGGAAGAGTTCCTGCACGGCCCTCTGTATCCCTCGACTCCTGATGATCTGATCATTCTCATCGACAACAACAAAGACGCCTGCAGCGAAAGGATCATCGACATCGCCAACGCATTGAAAGACATAACTGATAAAGTATATCTCATATCAAATACGGACAGA
>JAGACP010000038.1 GCA_017614055.1 Erysipelotrichaceae bacterium
TAAGTTATAACATCCTTTACTTTATCAGCGCAACTGCCTCGGGTACGTTCACCCTGCTCGTAACGTCGCCTATCGTTCCGTCTTCTTCGATTTTCATCGATACGAGTTCATTGCTGAAACGGTTGGCGCAGATCAGATTATCGTCGATGATCATGAAGTCTCGCGGATGCAGACCATGACAGTCTGCGTGCTGAATGACTTCATCGTCATTCACCGATACGACGATGATCTCGTTGCGTGCCCTGCTTGAACAGTAGACAAATCCTTCTCTTATCCTTACTGCTGCCGCATCTTTAATATCATCATCGTAAAGAGGAATGTCGCTGACGATTTTCCATGTATCAGTATCTATCCTGTATAGATGACTGTTGAGTTCCGCCAGGAGATAGAGATACTTTCCATCATTTGTGAATGCTCCGTGTCTCGGCCCCGATCCTTCAGGGAATACTATCTCGCCGATCTTTTCAAGATCCTGATCGCAGATCAGCATCCTGTCAAGGAACAGACAAGGCACGAGTATCCTGTCTTCATGGAACAGTATCTGATGACATCCGCAGCCTTTCTGTACTTCGACGGTCTTCAGAAGTTCAAGTCTTCCACCCTTTTCTTCAAGCATGGAGAAAGTTCCTTCATGATAGTTTGCGGTATATATGAGATCATCCCTGCATGTCACGAAACACGAGCTTTTCTTCTCGAAAATGCATCTGTCCGTGATCTTCCCGTCTTCGATCAGCGCAACGCCTGCTCCGTCTTTCTCTTCGAAGATGCTGACGATGGAATCATCGTGTCTGCAAAGGTATTTGGGATCTCCTATCTGACAGTAAAGCGCCGGATCATGAAGTATCCCGTCATTCAAACGCACTCTGTAGATGCCTCTGCTTTGAGCACCGGTATATGTCCCTGAATATATGTCCATACATCAATTTTATCATCTGAATTGTTGAAAACGTTTTCAGAAAAAAACATGAAAATATTTGCAAAATAGGTCGAATGGTAATAAAATAATAGAGTTGCTTATGGAATATCGCAGTTTGAAAGAAAAAGATTCGCTGAATCTTGAATATATCTACATCAAAGGAATCATCGTTATCTACGCCGTGCTGATACTGCCTTTCGTTTTGCCTTCGCTTGTCCTGGCCGAAGAGAATCAGGAGCTTGCGGGCAACATCGTCGATGCGGAAGTATACATGAACGTCTATCGTTCCATCTCTCTGAGAATGATCGAGGAAGAGGAGTATCCGGAATTCGAAGTGGTCGAGCCGGACTACAATACCGACTGCAACTACTATCTTTATTCGGGATATTATTCATTCTATGAGAAGCCTGCCCAGAAGGTCTGGAGACACGCATTGGATCTTTACAGGAAGGGGCTGATACACGGAGCCAACCCGAACTATCAGTGCACGTTCTTCGCCCAGATGTGGTTCTATGACATATATGGATTCAATTCGACGGGAAACAGGGCATCGGGAAACGGCAAGGATCTTGCCTACAGGATCTATCAGACCAACGTATATTATGACGAGGAGGGAAATCTCCAGCATTATTTCGAACTTTCCAGCAAGCCTAAATCCCTGAGCATCCTTTCGATCTCGGGAATTTCGGAATCATCGGGACATGTCATCTGCATCGATGAAGTGGATTACGAAAACAACACCATCACCTTCTCAGACGGAAACGTCACCAATTCAGGTGACGTTCGTATAAGGATAACGATGGACATCGACGAGTTCTACAGGGAGAATCCCGGACGCTACGTGTTCGCGACTCCTACCCTGGAACTTCTGCAGATGTGCGGATATCAGTAAAGACCTCTGTCTTTGAGTACTTCCATCAAAGTTTCGCCAATCTTATCGGAGATCGGAGCGACTCTGACGCCAAGCGTCTGCAGCTGTCCGATCTTTTCTTTTGCGGATCCCGACTTGCCGTTGACCACCGCACCGGCATGGCCCATCCTCTTCCCTTCAGGGGCGGTCGTGCCGCCGATGAATCCGACGATTGGTTTGGACATGTTTTCCCTGGCCCATTCACAGGCTACGATCTCATCATCTCCGCCTATCTCTCCGATGAGGACTACCGCATCGGTATCTTCGTCTTCATTGAAGGCTTTCAGTACATCGAGGAATGATGTTCCCTTGATCGGATCTCCTCCGATGCCGACGGTCGTCGACTGGCCTATGCCGGCAGTCGAAAGCTGCTTGATCGTCTCATATGTGAGGGAACCGCTTCTTGACACTATCCCCACGCGTCCCTTGAGATGGATGTCCTGAGGCATGATGCCCAGCTTGCATTCATCGACCGAGATGACTCCCGGACAGTTTGGACCCAAAAGTCTGGTCTTCCTGTCTTTCAGATATTCATGGACTTCCACCATGTCGAGGACAGGGATGTTTTCGGTTATGCATACCACGAGATCGAGACCGGCATCGGCAGCTTCCATGATCGCCTTAGCCGCACCTGCAGGAGGTACGAAGATTATCGAAGCGTTGGCTCCGGTCTGTTTCTTGGCTTCTATGACATCCGCAAAGACCGGGACTCCGAATACTTCCTCTCCGGCTTTCTTAGGATTCGTTCCGGCAACGACTTTCGTTCCGTATTTCAGCATCAGATCGGTATGCAACCTGCCCTGCGTACCCGTGATGCCCTGGACTATCACTCTTGTATCTTTATTGACGAATATCGACATCAGGCCACCTCTTTCAGTAGTTCTATCATCTTCTGACACGCTTCAGAACAGCTGTCCGCATGGTAGATGTTGCCCTTGCAGCTGTCGATGTATTCCCTGGCTTCCCTGTCGCCGTTTCCTTCGATCCTGCATACGACAGGACCTTCGTAGGAACATCCGTCTATCGCTTCGCATACGCCCTTGGCGATGAGATTGGTCCTGGCTATGCCGCCGAAGATGTTGATGACGACGCCTTTGACGCCTTTCTCCCTGATGACCAGTTCGAAAGCCTTCTTCGCCCTTGCATCGTCGACGGAACCTCCAAGGTCAAGGAAGTTGGCGGGATCGCCTCCGAAGTAATGTATCGTATCCATCGTCGACATGCCAAGGCCCGCACCGTTGCAGATGCAGCCGATGTTTCCGCCAAGGGAAACATAGGACATGCCAGAATCATTGGCTTCAGCCTCGAGAGGATTCTCTTCTTCAATGTCTCTCATTCCGACATTCTGAGGATGTCTGAAATCCGCAGCCGAATCGAACGCCACCTTGGCATCGAGACATATCAGCTGTCCGCTGCAGATGGTCAAAGGATTTATCTCGATAAGACTGCAGTCTCTTTCGATGAACAGTCTGTACATGTTTCCGATCATCGTGACGAACTGATCCTTCAGTCCGTCTTTCAGCTCAAGCTTCGATGCAAGCTCATAGGCCTCCTGTTCATTAATGCCTTTTACAGGATCCACATGCATCCTGAAGATGGCATCGGGATCGGTCTCGGCGACTTCTTCGATGGAAACTCCTCCCTGCACGGATGCGACGAAGCAGCACTTCGCGGCCTTCGTGTCCACAAGCAGAGAAAGATAATACTCCTCGTCGTGATGGGCCAGCTGTTCGAGATAGATCTTCCTTACGAGCTTCCCTTCCGGTCCTGTCTGTTTCGTGACCAGGATCTTTCCGAAAAGCTCATTTGCTTTCTTGAGAGCTTCTTCCTTGCTGTTGGCTATAAGGACGCCTCCGGCCTTTCCTCTTCCTCCCGAATGGATCTGTGCCTTCAGCACCGCTCCTTCAGGGAAGTGTTCGTCCATTATCTTTTCCACATCATCAACAGAAAAAGCAGGATATCCTTCAAGTACCGGTATATCGTATTCCTTGAACAGCTGCTTTGCCTGGTATTCATGTATGTTCATAGGGCTTCCCCCATCTTTTTGTATCCTTCGTTGAATGCCGTGACGTTGACATCGAGGATCTTGGCAGGAAGCTTTATCTTCAGCACTTCCAGCATCTTCCCGGGATCTATATCCAGTATCCTGGTGATCGCACCAAGTGCGACGATGTTGGCGCAGATGGCTTTCCCCGTCTTTTCCTTTGCGATCTCCGTCAGATCCAGACTGTAGGCATTCCTGAATCTATCGTCCGTCTTCTTCACCAGATCGGAATCGGTGAGGATTATCATGCCGTCCCCTGCGCCTTCGCTGTAAAGATCATAGGATTTCTGCGACATCGCCAGCAGAAAATCCGGACTGGTCACTGCCGGATAGCACTCTTCCTCATCGACGATGAGTTCGCTCTTGCAGGCACCGCCCCTGGCTTCGGGACCGTAGGACTTCAGAAGCACGATCTGCTTGTTTTCAATGATGCCGTAATAGTAGGCCA
>JAGACP010000039.1 GCA_017614055.1 Erysipelotrichaceae bacterium
ATGCCTGGAAGGACTACGTCCATATCTGCGGACTTGGCGGAACTAAGACTTTCACCCAGATCGTGAGGGAAGCCAATCTGAAGGTTCCGTTCGAGGACGGTTGTCTCGTCGAGGTATCGAAGAAGATGAAGGAAGAGCTCGATAAGATCGACGACATGAAACTATAGAAGACAGGATCGTTTGATCCTGTTTTTTTATTTATGTAAATAATACTTGTGAAAAAATTAACAATAATGTATACTATTCTGGTAACACGGAGGAAAACAAATGACTGAAAAGAAAGTAGACAAGAGCGTCATCAATGAAGTGGATACGCTCGTAGCCAATGCCCAGAAGGCTCTGGAGGAATTCGCCGGTTTCGATCAGGAACAGATCGACTACATCGTGGCGAAGTGTTCCGTCGCCGGTCTGGACAACCACGGCATCCTGGCCAAGGCTGCCGTAGACGAAACCAAGAGAGGCATATTCGAGGACAAGGCGACGAAGAACCTGTTCGCGTGCGAGTACGTCGTCAACAACATGCGCCACCTGAAATCAGTGGGCATCATTTCCGATGACCCGGTAACGGGAATAACGGAGATAGCCGAACCTGTCGGCGTCATCTGCGGAATCACCCCGGTGACCAACCCGACATCGACGGTACTGTTCAAGTCCCTGATATGTCTCAAGACGAGGAATCCGATCATATTTGCTTTCCATCCGAATGCCCAGCAGTCTTCAAAGGCCGCCGCGATCGTCATGAAAGAGGCTGCCGAGAGTGCCGGAGCACCGAAGAACTGCATTCAGTGGATCGAACATCCTTCCATGGATGCGACATCTACGCTGATGAATCATCCGGGCGTTGCGACCATCCTTGCCACGGGCGGCAATGCCATGGTCAAGGCGGCATACAGCTGCGGCAAGCCTGCCATGGGCGTAGGCGCGGGCAACGTTCCTGCCTACATGCACAAATCCTGTGATGTAGAACAGGCCGTCAACGACATCGTCATCTCCAAATCGTTCGACAACGGCATGGTCTGCGCATCCGAGCAGGCTGTCATCATCGACGAAGAGATATATGATCAGGCTGTCGAACTGTTCAAACGCTTCAAGGTACATTTCCTTACCAGGGAAGAGAAGAAGAAACTGTCAAAATACATGTTCGGATACAGCGAGAACGAGAAAGGTGTGGAGAACGCCAGACTCAACCCCGACGTGGCGGGCAAATCGCCTCAGTGGCTTGCCCCGCATGCGGGCATAAAGGTCCCTAAGGACACGGCCATCATCGGCGTCTCGTGCAAAACGGTCGGCGAGAAGGATCCGATGTCCAGGGAGAAACTTTCTCCGGTGCTTGCTTTCTTCAAGGTCAAGGATGAAGATGAAGGCTTCGACAAAGCCGACCAGATGGTCAAGTTCAACGGACTGGGCCACAGCGCAGCCATCCACTGCAAGGAACAGGAACTGGCCGACAGATTCGGCGACAGGATCCTGGCGATGCGCATCATCTGGAATTCGCCTTCGACATTCGGCGGCATAGGCAACGTATACAACTCGTTCCTGCCGTCGCTGACGCTGGGTTGCGGATCTTACGGTCACAACTCGATCGGCGGCAATGTTTCGGCAGTAAATCTGCTCAATATCAAGAAAGTTGGCAAAAGGAGAAATACAGTGCAGTGGTTCAAGGTTCCGCAGAAGATATATTTTGAAAGAAACTCCATCCAGTATCTGCAGTCATGCAAGGATCTGAACAAAGTGTTCCTGGTGACCGATACCTCGATGGTCGAGCTGGGTTATCTGTCGAAGATCACCGAACAGCTCAATCTCAGAAGAAACAAGGTCCAGATCCAGCTGTTCTGCGACGTCGAACCGGATCCGGATATCACAACCGTTCAAAAGGGTGCGAGGATGATGGACATCTTCAAGCCTGACGCGATAATCGCTCTGGGAGGCGGTTCGGTAATGGATGCCGCCAAGGGCATGTGGCTGTTCTATGAGCATCCTGACGTAAACTTCGACGACCTGAAGCAGAAGTTCATGGATATCAGAAAGAGGGCTTTCAAGTATCCTGAACTGGGAAGAAAGTCCCGTCTGATCTGCATACCTACGACTTCAGGAACCGGCTCGGAAGTCACGCCTTTCGCGGTCATCTCCGACAAGGCCAACAACAAGAAGTATCCTCTCACGGACTATTCTCTTACTCCTACCGTCGCCATCGTCGACCCTGAGTTCACCACCAACCTTCCGGCAAGGGCTACGGCCATGACCGGTCTGGATGTGCTGACCCATGCGATGGAGGCATACGTATCGGTAATGGCCAACGACTATACCGACGGTCTGTGTCTCAAGGCGATCAAGCTGGTATTCGACTATCTGCCTAGAGCGGTCAAGGACGGAAAGAACGACCTCGAGGCGAGAGAGAAGATGCACAACGCTGCTACCATCGCCGGCATGGCATTCGCCAATGCCTTCCTGGGAATGACGCACTCCCTGGCTCACAAGGTAGGCGCAAGGTTCCATACCGTTCACGGATATACATGTGCAGTGTTCCTCCCGCACGTTATCAGATACAACGGCGAGACGCCTACGAAGCTGTCCGTATGGCCTAAGTATAATCACTACTGTGCAGACAAGAAGTATGAAGAGATCGCCGCTTTGATCGGGCTGAAGTTCAAGAGCACCGAGGAAGCCGTGGAGGCTCTGGCTCAGGCCGTCCTGGATCTGTGCAAGGAATGCGGCCTCGATCCTAACCTCGAAGCGATGGGCGTCGACAGAAACGAACTCGAAGAACATATCGAAGAGATCGCCGCTGCCGCCTATGAGGATCAGTGTTCTCCTGCCAACCCGCGCGTACCGATGGTCGAGGACATGATCGATATCATGAGAAAGGCTTATTCAGGAAACTAAAAAGATTGGATCATTCCAATCTTTTTAATTAAGCAAAGTTTCATCGTCGAGATCGTTTCCCGACAGTTTCCGGAATTTCTTTATAAGATCATCTACCCCGAGATTCTTGCGTTTATCTTCGGATATGTCGTAGATGATCTTTCCTTTGTCCAGCATCAGCGTCCTGTCGCCGATCTTTAGCGCCTGATTCATGTTGTGGGTGATCATCATGCACGTGATATGGTTTTCTTCCACGATCTTTTTCGTTATCTCCAGGACTTTGTCGGCGCTGTTGGGGTCAAGGGCGGCGGTATGTTCGTCAAGAAGCAGAAGCTTAGGCGGATTGATGGTCGCCATGATGAGCGTCAGCGCCTGTCTCTGTCCTCCCGAGAGCAGCCTTACGGGAGTGTCCATCCTGTCTTCAAGACCCATGTCCAGTTCAGCAAGTTTCATTCTGAGA
>JAGACP010000040.1 GCA_017614055.1 Erysipelotrichaceae bacterium
GGCGTTTCATGCCTGGCCATCAAGGCGGACATCTCCGACGAAGACCAGGTGGACGGGATGGTGTCGGAGATCGAAGCAGAAACGGGAGGCGTAGACATCCTTGTGAACAATGCGGCTATAGACATGCCCGATCTTTTTTCGAACAAGGATGCAGAGACGTTCAGAAGGATCCTGGATGTCAATGTCGTGGGGGCATTCAACTGCGCAAAGAGAGTGTCGAAGCACATGATCGACAACAGATACGGAAGGATCATAAACATATCTTCCACCAACGGTATCAATACTTATTATCCGATGTGTCTTGATTATGATGCGTCAAAGGCCGCGCTTATTTCTCTGACTCACGATCTGGCTGTGCAGTTTGCGCCGTATGTGAACGTCAATGCGGTGGCTCCGGGTTTCATCGGAACGGAAAGCGAACTTGAAGGATACGACGAGAAATTCCTGAAACAGGAGACCGACAAGATACTTGTCGGAAGATACGGGGAACCTGAAGAGGTCGCCGATCTTGTGGCGTTCCTTGTGAGCGATGAAGCCTCGTACATAAACAACAGCGTCATCAGGATAGACGGAGGGCAGATCGGAAGCTGCTGAAGATGGATAAGATCTTTGAAGGTGCAGACGGAATAACGATCAAAGATGTCGACGGACATCTTTTTCTGATCTGCAAGGAAGACACATACGGTCTTTCTTCCTATTCTCCCGAGCCCTGTCTGTACATAGAGAAACCTGACGGAAGCGAGCTGACCATTCATGACTTCCTGGATGTAAAAGAAATATATGATTCCGTTAAGACGGGAAAGAAGACAAGGACCATTACGGGCCATGAATATGATCTTGAAGGACTGTGCAGACTGATGTTGTTTGCGGTGAACGATCTTGAAGGAAACATCGACATCGGTTATCTGGAAGGAAGGATGTTCGTGGATGTACTTGAAGAGAATGAGGCATATTCCGAGCAGTCGGCTGTAGACCTGGGCAGATATGGTCTGATCAATCACAGGATCATGGACGGATTCATCCATTCAAAGAGGATAAAAAGGACGGACGACGGCAGATACTATGTCGTGAAGGGGTACAGATAAGGTTCGTGTAAATGTAATGTGAATACTCTGCAGATGCAGGGTTTTCTTTTGGCCTATCGTTGACAAACAGTGGATATGCTATATAATAACAGGTGTTATAGTATTTGAGGTGAATGGATGCCCAAGAAACCGACGACGACCAGAGAAGAAATGATAGAAGGCGCGTTCCAGCTTGTCAGGGAAAAAGGCCATGAAGCGCTGACCGCAAGGAATCTTGCGTCTTTCCTTGGCTGTTCGACGCAGCCTGTCATGTATCAGTTTCCCGGCATGGATGTTCTGAAGGATCTTGTCTACAGGAAAGCCGACGAATATCACAGCGGGTATATACTTGCGGGAAACGATCTACTGGATATTGGCCTGCGCTATGTCCGTTTCGCGGAAGAAGAGCCGGAACTGTTCCGTTTCCTGTTTCAGTCGGGACGTTTCTCGGGTCTCAGTCTTGAAGACCTGATTAGGTCTCCGGAGACAGCCGGCGTTCTTGCGGCGGTGAGCGCTGAAGAAGACATCTCGGTGGAAGATACGGTCGCTTTCTTCGAGCCGCTGGCGGCTGTCGTTCACGGATATGCCAGCCTCATTGCGAACAACGCCATGAAATATGATCCCGATGCGGTAAGGAAAGCGCTGATCACGATCGCTGAGGGACTGGAAAGGAAGGAATAGACATGACTAAACTTTACAGAAAGAACGAAATAATGTTTGCGATCCTGTGGATCGTTCTATACGTAGTGCTGAGCAGCATCGCCGACCAGTATTCGGAAGCCATCGGTGTATATAAGTCGCTGACGACGGTGCTTCATCTGGTGATGTCTCTGATCCTGTATTTCTGGATCAGGAAGAACGGTCTGGGAGATAAGTATGGCTTCTGCAGTCCGAAAGTGCCTGCGAAGAAGTTCCTGTATTACATCCCGCTTATCATCATCGTATCTATGGGATTGTGGAACGGAGTCGTTCTCAGATATGGCATGCCTGGGACGCTGTTCAATTTCATCAGCATGTGTTTCGTGGGTTTCCTTGAGGAAGTCATCTTCCGCGGATTTCTGTTCAGGGCAATGGAGAAGGACGATCTGAAGTCGGCGATAATCGTATCGTCTCTGACTTTCGCTCTGGGACACATCGTCAATCTGCTTAACGAAAAGGAACTGGCATCGACGCTGGTGCAGATCGTCTTCGCCGTCCTGGTGGGTCTCGTGCTGGTACTGATATTCCATCACGGGGGTTCGCTGATACCGTGTATAATTTTCCATTCCGCAAACAACGCGCTGCATTCGTTCACCGCTGAAGGAGCGATGGATCCGAAGATCGAGATGATCTTGAACGTATTCCTGATCGTCGTGGTCCTTGGAGGATATGCGGTCTATCTGCTTAAGGCGTTCCCGGAAAAGAAATAGCAGTCATATATGAATAAACAAAAAAACAAGTCCTGCGATGCAGGGCTTGTTTTGTTTTATCAGTCGATGTGTATTCCGTCGATCTCTTCGGTAAGCTGGCAGATCTGGTCGACGATCTCGCCGATGTAGGCGATGGTCTCCTTCAACGGCTGATCCGTCGTGATGTCGACGCCGGCCAGTTTCGCCAGTTCGATCGGTCCGAGGGTCGATCCTGCCTTGAGCATCTCTTTCCATCTTTCGACGGCAGGAGCGCCTTCTTTCTCGATGAGGCGGCAGGCCGCGGTGGCGATGGTCAGTGATGCACTGTAGCAGTATGAGTACAGACCCATGTAGTAGTGAGGCTGTCTCA
>JAGACP010000041.1 GCA_017614055.1 Erysipelotrichaceae bacterium
AGGCGGAACCGGCAAACACGGGAGTCGTGAAAGTGTTGTCCGTATTATCGAGAAGGAGCTTTGAAGCATCCATCTTGACAATATAATGCTCATTGCCGTCGGTCCCCGCAAGTTCCAGGTACTCGCGGTACTCTGGTGTATTCCTGGCCTTTGTCGTTACCGGGACATATCCTTCCGTTTTTGAATAAGCTGTCTGTACGTCGTTTGTCAGCAGGAACTGGGCGAACAGCCATGAAGCCAGGACATGCTGGGGATCTTCCTTGTTGAACACGCATACCGACGGGCCCTGGGATATCATCTTCAGATCCGAGGTGTCGAACTGGGGAATGGGTCTGACCACGGTCGTAAAGCTTTTTTTGTTCTCCTCGGCTATATCCGAAAGCGGAGCATCTCCACCCATCCATGTCGCGCCCGCAGTTGAATCTACCGCAAATATGCACTGTCCGGCATTTAAGAAATTTCCGGGATAACTTGAGATCTTGAACGTTGAAAACGCACCTGTTTTAGCATGCCTGGCGGTTTCCAGGAGAAGCTGCGTCGTTGTATCGTTAAACAGGTCCACATCCCCTTCTTCGGTCGAATACGGTGCATGCTTCTGCCACAGCTGCGATATCATCATATTGTCAGTTGATTTGTATATGAAAGGGATCAGCACCTTCTGACCGTTTACGGCAAAGTTTCCGTCGGCATCCTTTTCCATCGCTTTTTCGGATACCTCCCATACAAAATCCCACGTCACCACATCGGGGATCTCGTAACCGAGCGCCTTTACCATATCTTCATTAATGTAAAGTGCCTCCGTGGACCTTAAAAAAGGAAGTGCATAAAGAGTACCGGACAGTCTGCACTCGTCGGCAAATTTCTCTATGATCTCATCTTCCTTCGGGCCGTCATACTTAAGATCGCTCCCTCCGAGTCCGTACTTGGGATCCTTCGCAAGATCATCGAGGGGAACGACCACGTTGATCCCGCTCATATATGTTGCGATATGGTCGGGATATGTTATGCATACATCGGGTGTGGTATTGGTGGATATATTGGTGATGACGTCGTTGTATATCCGTCCGTAATCCGTATAGAGGCGCATATTGACCCTTATGTTCGGATAAAGGGCCTCAAAATCGGAGATGGCCTTTTTGTATATCTCACTCTGTACCTTATTTGTATCATTTTTGGCCCAGAAGGTTATCTCCTGCCTGACACCTTCATCAAACTCTTCGGGAATGACAAATTCAGGAAGAGACCTCGAACCGTGACATGCCACAAGAAGCGGCGTGAGTATCAAAACGGATATGAGTGCGATGCGCGAAGCAAAACCGGTCTTCCTTCTCATCCCTTCGTACCTCCGGTCGCAACACCTTCCATGATCTTTTTGTGAAATACAAGGAACAGGATTATGAGCGGCAGCGATATTATAACGACCGCGGCCATCATCGCCGGGATGTTCTCGCGTCCGAACCCGCTCTCGCGGATCTCCTGTATACCGTTTGATACAAGAAAATGATCCTGCTTGTCGGTAACGAGCCTCGGCCATACGAATGAGTTCCAGCATTCGATGACTTTAAGAATAACTATCGTTATCATTGTCGGTCTGCATATCGGGATGAGCACCTTCAATAAATAACGCATATCTGAAGTGCCGTCTACCTTGGCAGCTTTATACAGGTCATCCCCTACCTGCGCAAAGTTCTCCTTCAGAAGGTATATATAAAAAACAGATGTTACCGATGGCAGTATCAGACCTGTAAACGTATTCCGAAGATTCAGGTCCGTTATCGTAACATAGTTGGTGATGATCACAAGCTCGTTAGGTATCATCATGAGTGCCAGAAACAGCGTGAACACCAGATCCTTTCCCGCAAAGTCAAGCCTTGCGAACGCAAAGGCCGCAAGAGTTATCACAATAAGCATAACAGCCGTTGTTATAACGGTGAAGATCAGTGTATTGAGAAGATACCTGGAAAGCGGGACCGAAGTGAACGCGTCGGCGTAGTTGGACAGCGTCGGGGACGTTGCATAAAACTTCGGGGTGTATTCCCTGTTATATGAACTGTAACTCTTGATCGAGGACAGCAGCATCCAGTAGAATGGGAACAGCACGATGACCGCCCACAGCGTCAGACACAGGTATATGAATGCATTTTTTGTGATCTTTGCCCTGTTCTTCATATCACTTCACCGCCACCTTCCTGCTCACCATGAGGTTTATCACGGTTATCGTGAGCACGATCGCAAACAGTATTATCGCGGCAGCCGATGCGAAGCTCGGGTATCCGCCCGAATTGCCGTATAGCATGTCGTATATATACCCGACTATCGTGTTCATGCCCGCCGAATTAAGATCGGTCCCGAACAGTGCGACTTCATCCGAGTATGCCTTGAAAGCGCCTATGAATCCCGTTATCACGAGATAGAATATCATCGGGGATATCATCGGAAGCGTGATCTTATAAAATGTCCGGAACGAGCCGGTCCCGTCGACCTCAGCCGCGCTGTAATAGACCTTCGGAACGCTTGCGAGTGCCGATGTGAGTATCAGTATCTTAAACGGAAGAACGACCCAGATCGTATATAGGCACATGACAAACATCTTCGCCGAATAAGATCCGGTAATGAAATCTATGCTCCTTCCCCCGAACAGGTTGACGAACATATTGATGAGACCGTCCGAATAGGCGGTCTTCTTGAAAAGGATCATGAAGACCAGACCTACAGCCAGCGTGTTTGTCACATAAGGCAGGAAGAATATGGTCTGGAACAGATCCTTCAGTTTGCTTATAGAATTCAAAGCCAGAGATATCAGCAACGCTATCGTGGTCGAAAGAGGAACGGTGATCATGACCAGGATGAAAGTATTCTTTATCGCCTGCAGGAAATAAGGATCATGCAGGACATAGGAATAATTGTACAGACCCACGCCGTTGTACGACTGCGAAGCGAAATTGTATCCCTCTTCGACGGAATAGACCATTACATCTATCAGGGGATAGACCATGAAAACGCCCACGAAAACAAGCGCAGGCAGAAGATAAAGCCATCCCTTGAGATTGTTTTTATTATGCATCTATGACCTTTTCATCCTTCTTGGAGAAAATATGATACTTGCCTTTTCTAAGGTCGAATCTGGTGATACCGTCCTTATGTACTATCTTCTCGTCGCTGTCCACGATGGCCCTGACATCCTCGTCTGATATGCAGTGCTCGTTGTGACATACGACACTCGTATCTCTTCCGGTAGTCTCTATGCGGTCGAACCTGCATTTCAGGCTGCCCTTTTCGGAAGGTATGAATCCTTCAGGCCTTATGCCCACATAGACTTCCTGATCATCCGCATCGCACTTGCCTATGCAGTCATCTCCTATGTAGAGTTTCTTATTCTTTATCTCACCGTCAAAGACATTGATCGCCGGAGTACCCAGGAATTTCGCGACGAACAGGTTGACCGGATGATTGTAGACATCCTGAGGTTCGCCCATCTGCTGCATCACTCCGTCTTTCATGACGATGATCAGATCGGATATGGACATGGCCTCTTCCTGGTCATGGGTGACGAAGATGGTCGTGATGCCCGTCTCCTTCTGTATCCTTCTGATCTGTTCCCTGGTCTGAAGGCGCAGTCTGGCGTCAAGGTTCGACAGAGGCTCGTCAAGAAGCAGAACGCCCGGGGTCTTTACCAGAGCCCTTGCGATCGCAACTCTCTGCTGCTGGCCTCCCGAAAGCTCTGACGGCTTTCTTTCCATCAACGTGTCTATCTGTACGAGTTTCGCCACTTCCATGGCCTTCTCGTTCATCTGTTCCCTGGTCATCTTCTCCTCGCCCTTGAGATTCTCAAGAGGGAAGACGATGTTCTGCCTTACCGTGAAATGAGGATACAGCGCATAGTTCTGGAACACCATGCCCACCCCCCTGTTCTCGGGAGGAAGATTCGTCACGTCAAGATCGCCGAAATAGATCTTTCCTTCGGTCGGAACTTCCAGACCGCAGATAAGATTCAGCGTCGTGGACTTGCCGCAGCCCGAAGGACCAAGCAGACCTACCAGCTTTCCGTCGGGTATCTCAAAATCAAAATCATTTACAGCCGTGACTATTTCATTTGCGTCGTGACGCGAAATAAACTGCTTAGTTAAATGTTCCAAGACGATCTTCATATTGTTGTTCCTCGTATAAATCAATTATACAGGATATCAGACCATGTATTTATTATTTATCTATGTCGAAGTAGAACTTTGAATACTCGTTCACTTCCGATTCGACTCCGTATCTGAAACCCAGAGCCTTAAGTATCTCTCTCGACAGAGAAAGACCTATCCCCGAACCGATATGATGCCTCTTGTGCTCCTTGTCGACCTTGTAGTATCTGTCCCAGACATTCTCGAGATCCTTCTCTTCGATGCCTTCGCCGTTGTCCAGCACATACACCCTGTATGCATCTTCAAGCTCCTCTGCACCGAGAGTTATCTTCTGCTTCTTTTTATTATTATAGTTGAGGGCATTGTTTATGAAATTGTAAAGTACCTGTCTGATCCTCTTCTCGTCAAGCTTCACCGTCACATCATCGGAAAGATTCTCCAGTCTGAAATCTATCTTCTGAGCCTTGCAGTATTTCTCATACTGATGATATACGCTCTTGAGAAGATCGTTCAGTTTCACTTCCTTGACATCCATCTTTATGCCGCTGCCTTCGATCTTCGAGATATCGATGAGATCATCCACCAGCGTCGACAGTCTCTTCGCCTCGTCAATGATGATATTTATGTTGTCTTCTGTATTCTCTTCAGGAAGATCCCTGATCATCTCTCCGTAGCCTACGATCATCGTAAGAGGAGTCCTCAGGTCATGAGATACGTTGCCCAGCAGTTCCTTCCTGGCCTTGTCGGCCTTAAGGATATCTTCATTGGCATTCATCAGCGTATCGTTAAGCTGGTCGAACTCTTCCGAACTTGTCCTGATCGAAGAACCGTCGTATTCTCCTTTCGAAAGATTCATCGATTCATCGTTGATCTGCTTGATAGGTCTCAGTATGAATCTCGATATTAGCAGCGCCAGCAGCACCGACATGACCACGACGATGGCCGCGATGAAGATGTACTGCGACTTCAGCGTGGATATGGTGACATTCAAAGGACTGATCCCAGAAGAGACCAGGATCATCACGTCCTCGTTGTTGTATTTGATGAGTTTCGAATAGATGTATACATTCTCCGGTCTGTCGTCGAAAGGCCTCTGATACCTGAAATCGTCGAACAGCTTCTCGTTTCCGTTTTCCAGCGTCTCACTGGCGATCATGTTGATCGTCATGTTGTCGAGATTCCTCAGCGTGCATGCACCGGTATAGCTGTACTTCTCGTTGTTGGAAATGACTCTGACGCATACTTCGTTGGACATTCCCGTCTGGTCTATCACATCGTCAAGCTCGTCGCTTCCGATATAGCTGACGATATCGTTTCCAACAGAATACAGGGTCTTGATCTTGTTCCTGTTGTAGAAGTCGTCGAGATAGCTCGTCTGGAAAAGATAGACGAATCCCAGGATCGCCACCACGAACAGTAACAGAAACAGTATCAGCTGCACACGCAGACTATATTTCTTTTTCAAAACGGTAACCCACCCCTCTGATGGTCGTTATATATGATCCATACTCCCCGAGTTTCTTCCTGAGAAGCTTCATGTGGGTATCGAGCGTCCTGTCGTCGGAATCATACTCGTAGCCCCAGACCTTCGATATTATCGACTGCCTCGTCATGGCGTTGCCCATGTTCTCCATGAGATAAAGAAGCAGTTCATACTCCTTGTTCGCAAGATCGATCCTTTCGCCCTTTATCGTGACCGTATGGGCATCCTGATCCAGTATCATGTCTTTCACGACGATCCTGTTCGAAGACTTGTTGTCCCTTTTCAGGATGACGTTGATCCTCATCATCAGCTCCTTCAGAGAGAAAGGCTTGGTCACATAATCCTCCCCTCCCACATCGAAACCATAGATGCGGTCATACTCCTGTCCCAGAGCCGTAAGGAATATGCAGTGCACGTCCTCACGCACTTCCTTCATCTTCTTGAGAGTCTCATAGCCGTCCATCTCAGGCATCATGATATCCATGACCACGACATCGAAATCATCATTCTTGAAGCACTTCAAAGCCTCCATGCCGTCACATGCCAGCACGACTTCATGACCCTCATGAGAGGCATACTTGCCTATCATCTCCCTGATCTTTTCTTCGTCGTCTACTATAAGAATCCTTGCCATAACCAAATAATAATAAAAAAATGTGAATTTTTGCTGAATTATTACATTTTTATTATATAATAGGTATTGTCCTTGCGGATTAGCCAAGCGGTAAGGCAGCGGACTCTGAATCCGCCATTTCGAAGGTTCGAATCCTTCATCCGCAGCCAGAAGACATTGAAAGCCTGAAATAATTCAGGCTTTTATTTTATCTATAATATCTTTTTAGTCGATCAATTCCACATTGCCGTGTAATTGCCTCTGCCGTTGCCGTTTGTTTCGTAATAACCATCCATCAGAGAAACATACTGCCAGTTATCCGACCAGGAGTCATCCGAACCGGGCAGATAATTCTTAAGATCAGCCTTTCTGGAAGTGATGACCTCCAGTCCGTTATCCCAGTACTGATGGGCGATATAGACGTTCTCTTCGTCTACGCCGACAACGACCGCAGTAGTTCCGTCCCATGCGATGATGTCTCCGGCCTGTATTTCATCAGGATCGATCTCATCCAGCCAGACAGCGCCGCCGTCACCGTTGGACAGATCAGGAACGCAGAAGACATCTCCTTCATAATTGTTTCCCGCTCCGTAATCGCCCGGGTCGAATCCGGCCTGCACCAGACACCATGTCACGAAACCGCTGCAGTCAAGGCCGTTAGGATGAAGAAGTACGCCGCACGACATGTGCATCATGGAACCCCACATGCCCGGTCCTTCGATGATCCCTTCCGGATCGATCACGGAATACTTATCTTCGCTCAGATACAGACCCTTATGATAGAATCTTCCTTCTCCGTCACAGTAGACCCCTCCGGTCATCCTTCCGTTCTCGCAGAAATAAGGGATCTTGTAGTTGAAACACATCGAAAGGAATCTTGCCGCCTCGGCAACGGCCGCCCTGGTCTTGTATCCGACCTCGTTGATCCTTGCTTCAAGCGCCTTGTCCAGATAAGCGGCTTCTTCAGGAGTATAGGCATATTCGAAGATATCCGTCTTGTAATTGTCGATATGAGCTATCGAATAAAGATCCGATACAGATACTTCAATCTTTTCATCCGTTTCAGGACGATAGACGAGACATTCACCGGTTGCGATG